>JAFMKE010000116.1 GCA_017853115.1 Verrucomicrobiota bacterium | reverse complement strand
GCACTGTCTGCCGGTGGCACTGGACTCGGTGCAGCCAGACTCCCTAATTCCTTATCGATATAGTAAAGGCTTTGGGCTCCCGTGCCTATCAAGTTGATTTTATCTAAAACTTTTAAAAACAAGGTTTCCTCTTCACGCTGTTCCTGAACATAGAAACGAAGCATTTCTGTTGTCACGTGGTCATCTTCAGCCTTAGCAGCTTCTACCAATTTAAAAATTGCTTGGGTAACATCTTTTTCATTAGCATAAGCCAAGTCTATAATCTCCTGAATACTTTTGAAGTCATGCTTAGGCTGCTTTACTTTAGGCACAATGGCATGACCACTCACTTCATTGATGTATTGAAATAACTTAATAAAGTGTAAATTTTCTTCATGGGCATGACCATAAAAGAAACTGGCTGCCCCATCCATTCCTTTCGTTTCACACCAACTGGCCATCGCTAAATATTGTAAGGATGCTTCTAACTCACGCAATAGATGTCCATTCAAGGCCGCTTCTATTTTCTTCGAAATCATAATCTATTTTTTTATTTTAACACTAATACACAAGTAAATGTTGCGATGCTTAGTTTCGTATAATTTATTTCTTTAATCCGATTTCCCGCAAACGTTCATTCAAGTATTCACCCGCTGTAATGGCTTCGTAAGCCAAAGGGTTCTCGTCACCTATACAACTTTGTAGGCAAGTTAAGTCCATCGTGCTTCTTGGATGTAAGAAAAAAGGAATGGAGTATCGCGATGTATGCCACAGCTCTCTTGGCGGGTTAACGACGCGATGCGTTGTTGATCGAAGCACATTGTTGGTTAAACGTTGAAGCATATCACCCACATTAATCACTAAGTGTCCTTCAGGCGCATTGACAGATACCCAGTTTCCATCTTTATCTTTCACCTGCAATCCTTCAGCCGAAGCGCCGGCTAACAAGGTAATCAGGTTGATATCTTCGTGTTGCTCTGCTCGTATGGACGATTTCGGTTCACCTTGGATAGGGGGGTAGTGAATAGCGCGAAGTATACTATTACCATTGTGAATTTTATCCTCAAAATAATCCTCATCCATATCTAAATACAAAGCAATCGCGCGCAGTAACATGGATCCGGATTTTTCAAAGGACTGATACAACTTTCTTCCGATTTCTTCAAAATCAGGAAGCAAGTCAACAGATATGTTTTTAGGATATTCCTTAGCAATGGCATCACCATCGGTAACCACTTGACCCATTTGCCAAAATTCCTTTAAATCAGGTGCATCAAAGCCTTTGGCGTGCTCTCTACCGAAACTAGTATAGCCTCGCTGACCTGCATTTTCATAATCTTCATACTTTAGTTTCGTTTCTGTATCGAAATCAAAGAAACGTTTGACCTGGGTATAGAAGGCATTGATGTATTCATCGGGAACTCCATGGTTTTTAACAGTTACAAAACCAACTTCTTTCCATGCTTTACCGAGTTCTTCGATAAACTCTTTTCTTTTGTTTTCATCCCCTTCCGCAAACTTCGATAAATCCACTGCGGGTATACTCGTTACAGCCATTTCCATCTAATTTTAGAACAAATATAATCAATATGCCTCAAAGGTTTGGACGGAAACAAAACCTTCTTCCTGAGAGTCATCATATCGGAAGATTTGTCCTTTTTTACATGGATGCTCTTTCAGAAATTCTTGGGCATCTTCCGTTGAACTTACTTTTTGAATGTTCCGTTTGGCATAGTAGATCAGTTGAGGGTCAACGCTCAGTTCACCTTGAATAAAAATCACATGGTCGTCTAAAGCATTTTCGTAGATTTCTTTGCCTAAAACTTGACTGTGGTCATAACGGTCACCGCTTAGTGAGTATTCGCCAGGGCGATTAATGTAGTAGTATAGGCTAATTGAGCTCAGGACCACAAAGCCAATGCCTAATGTTAATTGACGATAAGTTAAGGTCTTGGCTGTTTTTAATTTATCAAACAAAATAGCAATCAATACAGCTAGAAATAAGGAGCCATAGAGGCTTACAAAATCGTGTCCAGAATAATTCAATAGAAAAAAGTGAAGCAGAAGGATAGGCAGGGTAGAAAGCCATAGGAAACGATAGCCATTTTTAGTGAAAACAATACGCAATTTCGCTCGGGTTAAGGTGAGGTACACAAAGCTGAATAACAAAAGGAAATGAGGTAAGTAGCTACTCAAATACGTGCTTACTACTCGTATGATCATGTGGGCTATGGAAGAAATTTGCGCTAACAGCCCTACATCTTCTTGGACACTTCCTCTTTCGGCAATTCTATTCATCATTTGGTCAATGTATGCTTCAGAACCTGCAATGCCTTTGTATTGAACATACAATAAGGCAAGGGATGCGAGTGTCACAAAGAGTGTCACTAAATTTAAGGGGATGTGTACTTTCGTGTTCCGTAATTTGATAAAAGAATAAGTGAATACACTAAAAGCGAAGAATAGCCCTAGCCACGAAGTATAAATCATAAGAAAGAGTAGAACGGCGTAATAAACCAAATACTTTGGTGAAAAGAAACGTTTGCGCATCAACAACTTTAATATCGTGTATACATTAAGTACAAAGAATAGATGCACGAGCATGTCACTCATGTAGGTATTCATTTGAAACCACAAGACGCCCGGGCTAAACAAATAAATCAATACCCCAACAATCCCAGACCAATAAATACGAGCAAATGGTTTTTGTTGACCAAGCAGACAAACGATTAAATAAATAAATAGGGCACAGATAAGATTTATGATTAAATGAAAGATTTGAATCGCCTTGACCGAGGGTTTTACCTGAAGTAAAGAGAAAACGGCATGAGGCAAAATATAAGCCATGGGAGGATGAGATACATAATAGAAATTGCCGGATTCATCCAGCATTTCTCCCGTAGTGCTAGCCCAATTATTGATGTATTTGTTAGCTTCTCCAGGGTAATTCATGACAGGATTCAATCCGTACGTTGTTGCACCTTCTGCATGCCAAATATCAAGCACGCGCAAAGAGACCGCGGTAACAAACTCATGATGCTTGGAGAGCGGCCGATCGAAATGAGGCAAACGCACAAAAATAGAAAGCAGAAAAATACCTAGGATGGCCAAGAAGGGGTAGATGGAAATTCTGCGTTTCAAGAGATGAAGATTCTTTGTTCAAAATTAGCATTAAGAAAACAATAAACAGATTTCCATGCGTAAATTTTGGGTAAAGCACGAAAAGAGGCAACTTTGCAAAAAAATAAATCATGTTAGCTGGACTTAAATTGCCTACCGACCCGCGTTGGGTTAATTTGGCTGAAAAAAATATTCAGGAAATACTCTCGGATCATGCTTACTGTGAGCAAAAAGCGGCTACAAACTGCATCACTATCATCCAGATGTTTCCGGAATATGAGGAGGTAATAGAAGCCCTTATGCCTATTGTGACTGAGGAGTGGGGCCACTTCCGAATGGTTGTCGATCAGTTAAAAAAACGTGATTTATCATTGGGTCGCCAACGCAGGGATGAATATGTGAATCAATTACAAACGCATATTATTCAAGGTGGTTCAAGAGACCATCAAATTGTAGAGCGTTTATTGGTGGCGGCACTTATTGAGGCGAGAAGTTGCGAACGCTTTCGCCTGCTATCCACTGACATTAACGATGCAGAACTCAAAGAGTTTTATCGAAAACTTATGATAAGTGAGGCAGGACATTTTCGTTTATTTTTAGATTTAGCTACGAATATTTTACCGAAAGAGCAAGTTATGGCACGCTGGGAAGAGTATTTGCTTGCAGAGGCTAATATTATAGCGAATCTTGAGCTACGAGGGGATAGGGTTCATTAAACGAAACCTAAGCGGTGTGTTTAACGTCGTTAACTTACAGCTTCTTCTTCTAAATCTTTCTCGATTTTTAAATTGTCGATGATAAATTCCTGCCGTTCTTGGGTGTTTTTGCCCATGTAGTATCCAAGGATATCTTCAATAGAGTGGTCTTTGCCCAAGATAACTGGGGAAAGTCGGATGTTGTCACCGATAAAATCTTCAAATTCATCAGGTGATATCTCCCCAAGCCCTTTAAATCGAGTAATCTCTGGCTTACCTTTCAAGGTATTAACCGCCTCTTGTTTTTCTTCCTCGCTATAGCAATAGAATGTTTGTTTTTTATCGCGCACTCTGAAAAGAGGTGTTTCCAAAACTTTAACATGTCCTTCTTTAACCAGGTCAGGGAAGAACTGTAAAAAGAAAGTAAGCAGTAACAAACGGATGTGCATGCCATCTACATCAGCATCGGTAGCGATAACTACGTTATTGTATCGCAATTCTTCTAATCCCTCTTCGATATTCAGTGCATGCTGCAGCAGATTGAATTCTTCGTTTTCATATACAATCTTTTTCTTTAGCCCATAGGTGTTCAATGGTTTTCCCCTTAAACTAAAAACCGCCTGTGTCTCCACATCTCTGGCTTTGGTAATAGACCCACTGGCTGAATCACCCTCCGTAATAAATACGGTAGTGTCTAGATGGCGGTCATTTTTTTTATCCGTAAAATGAAAGCGGCAATCGCGCAGTTTTTTGTTGTGTAGGTTGGCCTTTTTGGCTCGCTCTTTCGCGATTTTTTTCACACCAGCCATATCTTTCCGTTCGCGCTCGCTTTGTTGAATTTTCTTCAACAGTTTTTCGGAGGTTTCCGGATTTCGGTGTAAATAGTTATCTAAGTTTTGTTTGACAAAATCGCCAACAAAAACCCGCATACTCGTATGCTCATCCAAGTTGTTGGACCCAAGTTTTGTTTTCGTTTGACTTTCAAAAATGGGGTCTTGCATTCGAATACTTATAGCTCCAACTATCGATGCTCGTATATCCTGGGCATCGAAGTTTTTCCCATAAAATTCACGAATGGTTTTTACTAAAGCTTCCTTAAAGGCGTTGAGGTGAGTGCCACCCTGAACGGTGTGTTGGCCATTCACATAGCTGTAATACTCTTCGCCGTAGTGATTGTCATGCACAAGGGCAAACTCAATATCCTCGGATTTGAAATGGATAACTGGGTAACGGATGGCTTGGCCATCTGTTTTGCGTTCGAGTAAATCTTGTAAACCATTCTTTGAAAAGAACTTTTGGTTGTTGTAGTTGACAGTTAATCCACTATTCAGATAGGCATAATTCCAAATCTGATTTTCGAGATAGTCAGGAATGAATTTGTACTTTTTGAATATGCTATCATCAGGAACAAACTCGACATAGGTGCCGTTCGATTCAGTTGTATTTTCAATCTTTTCTTCGATGAGCGAACCTTGCTCGAAAATGGCAATTTTCTTCTTCCCTTCACGAATGGCTTCTACGTGAAAATAGGTAGATAGCGCGTTAACCGCCTTTGTTCCTACACCATTAAGCCCAACCGACTTTTTAAAGGCCTTTGAATCATATTTTCCACCTGTGTTGATCTTTGAAACTGCATCCACTACTTTACCCAAAGGAATCCCTCGTCCATAGTCACGGACAGAAACTCGCTTTTCTTCCACTTTAATATCAACCTTTTTGCCATATCCCATGACAAACTCATCGATACAGTTGTCGATTACCTCTTTCACTAAGATGTATATACCATCATCTTGGGAAGAACCATCGCCCGTTTTACCAATATACATTCCTGGTCGAAGACGCATATGCTCTTTCCAGTCGAGCGAGCGTATATTATCTTCATTATATTGCACTTCTTTACTCAT
>JAFMKE010000017.1 GCA_017853115.1 Verrucomicrobiota bacterium | reverse complement strand
ACCATTTTTCCTAATCCTTTTTCAAAGAACTTATCTGCTTGGTCAATGTTGTAATGGTCAATTCTTTCATTGTCGATGGAACTACGCACTCGATAGAAATAAACACCGTTTGCAAGCGGATCGCCATAATCATCTTTGCCATCCCACCAATATTCAGATTTATTTAAACCGATGTGAATGGGGCCAAATTCAGCCATAGAAATTTGCTTAACTACCGTTCCTTTGATATTCAATATTTGGATATCAAAATTGCTTGGAATCTCAGAACCAGATAGCGTGAATATGAATTGGGTTCGCGTAGTAAATGGGTTGGGGTAGTTTAACACATTCGAAATGCGCGACTGATTCTCGACTTCAAAAGAAATCTTGTAGTCGTAGTACACCTGATCGGTCAATCGATTATCCGTGCTGCTCGAGTTATTTCCTGTTTTGTCTGCAGATTGTACAATTAACTCATACATACCGTCTTGCGGGAAATCATAGTTGAGCACAACGCGTGCTTCATTATTACTGTTGTTAAGTGTTGCGGGTATAAACTGTGTGCGCGGATCGAGGTAGCTCACGCGCGTTAAGCCTTCTGGAGAATTGCCGTCAACACCAAGATACCTGAAATACAAATTAATGAGACTCGTATCGTCTAATGCTAGGAATTGGTTGTCATCTTTTAATTGAATCAATATTTCAGGTTTAGCAGAAACTAAATCTCCATCTAAAATTTTACGTCCATCGAAACTAACATCAAGTAGCGGGTTTACATCATCCTGCTCTACAAGGAAGCTCAGGTTCGCAAAATTGTTGAAATGAAATTGCTCCAGTTGATGATTTTGTTCGTAAGGGTTTGCTTCTATACTGAACTTGTTTAAGCCATTGAATCCGTTGATTGTATTTTGGTCGTATCGTAAAACAAGTGTGTCAAAGGCTCGAAGAGAATCTAATTCTGCGAAGCTCGTTGTTAAATTATTAGAAGCCGTAGTAAGTTGTTGTTTAACTGTCAGGCTATCCATCGCTACATCGGTTACGTTTTCAATAGCCACGGCAATTTCCCAAGTTTCTCCTTGCATAAGGGTATCCTTATTTACCGAAAAGTAAAGCAAAGGATTGACAGCAGCCTCGGGAGGTTTGTTAAACAATATTCGCCAATAATCTAATTGGGACGGCGTTCGATCGACCAGGTCACTAGTGAGTAATTGCAGACGTAAATATGGGTATTGTGTGGCATCTATGGCGTTGATAGAAGTATCTAAGGTGCTCGCAGGGATATTCATAAGTAAGGTTTCCACATTACCGTTAACCCCGAAGATGTTAACACTTTGTTCATCTGTTGTAGGATTTTCTAAAGCCCCATATCGCCAATGAAAAGAGCCCCATTCCAGTGCAGGACCGATAAGCGTACTTTTCACATGTCCCGAGGTCCAAACACCATTAATCTCGAAAGTATTGGTGATAATATCATTCCAATCTTGTCCAAAGTTTACAATAGGAGGGAAGCTTGCGTTATTCTTTTGATAAGCAAAAATCATCGGACCCGGAGTTGCGTTGCTTACAGGGCATGAAAGTCCATTGAAATAATTAATCAAGTTTGCATCCCAGGCAGGATAATTGACATTGTTTATTGAGTATATGAGAATGTAAAAATCATTGGGCACATTGTTAAGATAATCAATGATTAAATCAGACCAAGGAACAGCGGGTGTTGGATGATTACTTGGGGTGTTTCCGAATGCCCTAAAATTAGCTACGGTTATTTCATTTTCAACTCCAACACAATGAATGTTGCCATAAGGCCCATAGCTTGATGTGTTGCTATTATTGATTATAGGCACAGCAACTCCCGTTACATTGTCAATCACTGCAATGGATAATCCATTGGGGAAACCAACTCCACCACCACAATTATTCATCTTCCAGTTGTGCATTTGAGCCCCATCCATTTTCCACTCCATCTCTTCATAGAAAAGAACAGGATAGCGACCAGTTTTTACGTAAATCCCTTTGGGAACGTCAATAAATTGAAAATCTCTGTCAGTATCTAGGTAGACATTTGAATAGCTATCTTTTTGCCACTGATAGTAATGCGATTGATTCCATCCCGGGAATTCATTCGGTATATAAATGAACGAAGAGTATCTCCATTTGTAACTACCCGAATATGAACTATCTACGCTTACGCGCCAATAATAAACCGTACTATCTTGGTATGTTATTGGTGGAGTCCATTTCACTACGCCGCCACTAGTATAAATTCTCTCCTCTGCTAATGGGTTCAAGAATAACTCAGAGGTGTCGATTTGATATACATACCATTTTTCTTCTTCAAATGGATTCCCCGTAGATGATTTCAATTCAATAGGGGCTTGTGGAACGATGGCAAACTCATAAGGGTGAATAGGGAAGATGTCATCAGATCCAATGAAAAGTTCTACTGCATTAAGTAAATAATTATTGGTTTCTGACAGTTCGTTGGCCACATCATCATTGACATCAAGGTAAATGTTGAAATTGTTTAAGCCCAATCCATTATTGTCATTACTTACAGGTAGAGTAAAACTAAAGGTATCGATATGGTAAGGCGCTGGAAACCTTTTTACCTGAACATCTTGGTTGCCATTAGGAAAAATACGACTCACTTCAATGTCTATAGAATCGTTTATTGCTTTGCCTAGGTTATACACTATCAGTTGCATTTCAAAACTATCGGATGATGTGGTAACATTCCCTGGATTGAAAATTACATTTTGTGCCTCCATCGCATAGTCCGGTTCATTGTACTGATTTAATGGAATTGCCGGGTCACCATGCAAAGTCATTTCCTGAGCAATCATCATGTCAATAGCTGAATTGCTGCAACAATTTTCAACGTCTTCTACAGTTTGTTTGATTACCGCGCCCAAAGATTTCCCATAATCAGTATTACTCATGTTGTTGTAGAAGCTGCCCGTATATTTATTGAGTGATGATGATGCCGAATAATCCGTAGTGGATAGATAAGCTATCGCACCTTTTTGGTTCTCTAAAACGAAACGTTCACTTATACTTTGTGCTCCTGCGTGAATCAATCCTGAATTACATCCGTTAGCAAGAAAAATCGGATACTTTCCTACATTGGTATAGTTTTCAGGATCGTCAAAACTTATATCGAATCCACCCGCGTATGAATGACCGAAGAAGGTAATTAAAGAAACTCCCTCATTGATTCTGTTTCTTATTCTATCAGAAGGGAGGGTTTGAATCGGCGCACTGGAGTTTTTGTACACCGAGCTTATCGCAGCACCCCAAGATGTGCCACTGGCTGTTGCTTCATAATTGCCCAAATAGTTACGGAATAAGTTTTGTTCAGCAAGGCTCGTTCCTCCTCCTAAATGGATAATATGTTTCATGTAATCCTTATTGGCTACTGTTTGGTAAGGATCACCAAAATTATAAAATGCATCGTCGTACTGAACAATCTTTTGATAGTAATCGTCAATTTGATTGAGGTTGATCGCTGCAAGTCGGCCTATACTAATTTTTGGTATGCTCGAAGAGGTGTCTGCCGCTAAGAGTATGTCGCTACCAGGGTTTCCAAAAGTAGGAACAATACAAGCGTCTCGTATACTTTGATTGAAACGAAAATCTTTGTACTCTCTTCCTTTACCGATGATAAAGATATATTCAGGACCAGGAGTCCATGTATCACTAATGTAATCGATGAATCCTCGAACGGATTGTGGGTGGTGATCAACACCAAAAGCGAATTGATCATATAGTTGTTGAATATCAACCTTAACTACCTCGTGTTGACCGCCTGACATGCTTTCACGATGATTCACATAGCTGTTTACTTCAGCAGAATTTATATAATTTTGACCGGTAAGAATGATGTAATCTCCTTGATTGGCCGACAGGTTGAAATTTACAAAAGCCAGTTGTTCCATGCTACTCACATTGGTATAGGATGATGAATTATTGGCGCGAATATATAACTGTCTGTCACCCGATGCTGGTGGGAGTACAAAACGGTGAATATTGCTCCCCGATGGATCAGAAGAAACTATTCGATAGCCGTTGCTTGCATCATATAAAATCGGTTGAGTGCCTTGATCATTGAAGTCCTCAATTTCTAAATATTGCACATTACCATTCCCTTCAAGATTGAAACTGAAGGTATTCTGGTTGTCAAAATCGAAGCCTCGCGCATACGAAATTTCTATCAGTGAAGCGTTATTTCTATTAGTTCCTGAACTGGTCGGAATAGCTTCAAAAGTTACGTTAGTTGAATTACCGATAAAATTCGAAGGAATAATGTTTTGTGTTTTTACCGCGTCGAAATTGCTGAATAAATGAGTCGATAGAACAACAGGACCAGTTTTTATATGGAAATTATGGCTATTTGCTGTCCATCCTACAACCACCGTGTATAACTCCGCATCTATTCCTGCAACCGCCTGTGGAGTGGCGAGGTTATATGACCTGGTTGTATTCGAATTATTAAATTCTTCGTTGCCGTAAAAACCTTCACCCTTCCCGAATATAGAATTATATAAAGCTGTTGAATTACCAAAACTTCCTAAATAGGTAGGTTCACCCACACTAAATGCATTGGTGAATATCTCTCGACTTGTGTGCCAAAAATAGTCTTCTTTGGCTGGTGGGTTATTTAGATTGTTAGGCGTATCGTTAATTCTTTCATTACCACCGGTTTCATTCCACGTTAAGTAGTAAGTAGCATTATCGTAAAACAAGCTGAAGCGGTCATGCAATTGCCAATCAGGGTCACGGAATAGACGTGTATCCAGTTTACCATCGTTGGGGTAGGCGTAGAATTCTATATACTGAGCGACATTATTCGTGGCGCTTACATAAATCGGAACCTCTTGTCCGTCGCGAAAAAGCTTGAAATTATCAGCATCAATAAAGTTTAATCCATATTGATTGATGACGTTAGAACCAATTCGATGAATACCCTCTTCACTTACTTCAAATTTGAAGTGGGGTTGATTGTAATCTATCCATTCATTGCCATAAGGTTGACCTAATACTAGGCTGCCAAGGCAAGTAACTAAAAAAATCAGGAGTAATCTATGTTTCATAATCCCTCGTTATTTTTATTCTTTTTAGGAAAGCCAAAATGTGCTGAAATTACATTACTGTAAAACACGGCTTCTTGTCCGCTTCCACTGGTTTGATCACCTAAATTGGTGAAAGCATAATCAATGTGAAATCCTTTAATATTCAAACCAATTCCGATATTCGGTTGAACACTTAACTTATCTTCACCATCCAACTGCTCAATCCACTGAAAATTACCAATACCCGTTCGCAGGTAAATAATATTCTTATAATTCATTTCTATGCCAAGTGTTGCATCAAAACCTACCGGATCTGTTCGGAATAAAACGTTTCTACGGCCATCCGTGTTCATATTGACATTCAGTTCAGGCTCGATATAAAATTTATCTTTAATATTGAACTGGTAGCCAATCCCCGTAAAAATCATAGGAAGTGTGAGCTCCAGAGAATTTTCCGGCACCAAGTTTCCTGTTGCTTGAAGTACATCTGCTTCTTCCTTTGAAAAATTAAAGGACCATGCATTGTATGTGCTCGTTATATCTCTCGCATTCAAGCCTACTCGCCATCCTTTTCTTCGGTATTGAATTCCTGCATCGATTCCAAATCCCCATGCAGTAGCGAAGGTTCCTACTTTTTTGTGTATGATTTTAACACTACCACCAACAGATAAGCCTTCTAGTTTTAACTTTTGGCCGTATGAAAGGAGCACAGCATATTCACCGTTGGTAAACCTAGTTATATTACTGTAATCTGGTGGATTGTCAGTTCCATTCGGGAAAAGAAATAAGGTGTTCGGAATGTCATCGATACCAAAACGGTAGAAGGTGATTCCTAAACTGCGTTTCCCACTTTCTAATGGAACGGCGAGCGCCAGGTAATCCATCTTAGCGATACCTGCAAAGTACTCACTGTGCATGTAGCCCAATTGAAAATTGTCTTCGATGTGAGCAAGGCCGGCTGCATTGTAATACATGCTAAACAGATCGCCAGTTCCTGCAACTCTACTGTTGCTCATGGCCATACCGCTAGCACCCATACCCAAGTTCAAAAACTCATTGGAGTACTTCCTTGTTTTTTGTGCATATAATCCGGTATTCAGTGCACAGATTGTCAAGACAACCAATATCTTTCTAAGCATCATTCAGCTCTTCTTTTAATTCTTTTAAAAAGATGGGCAATTCTTTGTCCATTTGAATACGTCCATCTTCAATCACTTTGTTCCAATTCGAATCATTAAAATGGATACCAATCCGTCTTCCTACAATGTGATACAACGCGTTTTGGACACCATTCGATTCTACAAGAGAAAACGCATACCTGTTTTCCGTAAAACTCCTAAAAATACTAATAATTCTTGAAGTATTTTGTTGGTTCAATGTCATTTTTATCTTCCGCTCCAAACTATTTCGCAAGGCGTATTCTAGTTTGAGGTAGAATTCTTTTGCCATTTCTTCGTAATGTTCCACGAGGTATTGATCGATCAAGAGTTCCAACATCAGATGGCTCACAATATAGCTGCGTTGACTCGGTAGTTTATGTCGAGTTATTTCTTTTTTAAGTACATCGCAATAGCTTTCAAAGAAAGGATGATTATGAAACAACTTATCGGTGTGCATGTGAAAGTGCATGCCTTTCACAAGTTCCAGATGCTGAATTTCTTTACGGGATTTGATGTTTTGGCGATATATTTTACTAAATCCTCTCATCAAATCAGGCAATAGATTGCCAACAATAAGATCCTCATGGCTGTTTTTCGGTAAGAGAAAATAATGCGATAAGAAATTCATTGTCTAATAAACGCTAATCTTTAGTAGAGATTGTTTTCGCTCAGGTCCTATCCATCCTGCTTGGCTTTTTAATTTTATTCTAAGAATCGCCAAACGAGTCCTCCCGCAAGTGTCCTTCCTCTATCCGGATAACCGAGAGCTGTGAAGTAATTCTTGGCAATAAAGCCTTCGTTAACATAATTGGCTTTCATAAAAAACCGGAGCGTTTTCACTTTGAAACTTAAGAAGACATCCAATACGGGAGTAAACTTCATAGTTTGTTCATTTTGTATGTGATATTGTCCAATCAGCGGATTCCATGCATTAATGGCAAAGCGGCTGTTGTATCGCAAATCCATACCAAAACTTCCCAGCATTTTCCCTTTGAATATGAAGCCTTCAATGTACAAACTCGATTTCACAAAAACGCGTGGCAAGCGCAAGGCTTGCTGTTGATTATTGCCTTGAACGCCTAAAAAGTTATCGAAATGTAGAATTTTAAAATTCAAGTCTTTACGCAAGAATGCCTGCCAATAGCTCAAGGTGCTATTCAATTGTTGTGGGGTAGAAAATTCATCAAAGTAAACAAAATTACCAAGGCTGTTGTACTCTGCATGAAAGCTTAATTTTTGCTTAGCTAGTTGGTAATCAAAGGCAAGCGTAGTTCGTGTCTTCTTCTTAAAATGATTCTCCCAATTCAGACTAGTCGACGCGTAGTTATTTTCTATCCAACTCGCTTCTTGTTGTTCTATAGATGCATGGATTTGCACTTCACCCAATCGGTTTAAATTGTAGGCAAAAAGACCCTTAACTTGCCAATCATTTTGATTGTATCCCGTGAAATAGTAAAACGCCCCAAGATGATATGACCATGCTTTTTTTGCCAAAGGATTACTCTGAATATGCCCGTAAGCGTGTAAATTGTTTGTGGTGAATTCTGCACGGTTTTGCCAAATTTCAATATTGTCATGCTGAATACCCGCTTGGGCTGTAAGGTTAATATATTCAGCGCTATCAGTAGACTGCTTTAGACCCGTATATTCCATAAAAATTCGGTTGGGAATTTCATGGTAATACATGCGGTAGTATGTAGAATCTGAAGAGATTCCATTTGTGGGTTGAAAGAAAGTGCCATAAATAGAATCCACTGGATTTTGATCAACAAATTGAAAGGTGTTTTTGCTTGTGCCCGTCATATGATTTAAAGTAAATCGACTATGAAACTTTCGAATAGACACGCTGTCTGAAATACTATCGATCAAACTGAATCCCAAACGATAGGTGTTGGTAAATTGAACGCTAAAGTTTTGGTGCTCCGTTAAGCCATCTTCAATATTTACCTCATAAAACTCTTTATTCGTTTCGCGGAGCGAAGGCGTATTGATAAAGTCGGCTTGTAGACCGCCGTTTTCCTCTGCTTTCACTTTTGAAAAGGTCATTTCTGCTCCGAGTGAGTAGCGACTATTTTTAGAGAAGAATTGACCATACATGGCAAAATTTCCGTTTCTTGAGCGGATGTTATTGTACACTCCATTAGAAAGCACACGATGGAAATTTAAGCCGTAATTGAAGCGATTCTTCACGTTGTGGGCAAACTTTGCTCCAAATATGTTTTCTCGTTTTGAACCTATAAAATAGTTGATTTCAGAAAGCGGTTTTTCAACCTTGTAGTACCTTATTTTGTCAATTTCGTATTTGTATTGATCGAAGGCATTCATGCCGCTTTTGAAACCCCGCTTATCATCCCATTGTAGTGCAGTATATTGATGCGCTTGTCCAGTATTGCCCAAATTAAAATAATCCCAGCTTGGGCCAGACATAAAATTATATTCTTCCAAGTTTTGCAGGCCTGTATCGATGGCGTGAAAGGTGTGCGGCTGGTTTTTGAAGTAGTAATATTCCGTTTCTCCAGGCTGAGCTTGAAGCGTAAAGTTGAGCAGTATGAATACTACTAGTAGAATAGTATGTTGAATCGCCTTGGACAAGTGCGTGTTCTATATTTTGGCTAACAATTCGCGAATAATCAAACTCATTTTTGGCTCGGCTTCCTTAGCTGCTGCAATAACCATATCGTGATTGATGTCAAGCATGGCTTCTGGTGGATAGCCGCAATCTGAAATAACTGAAATACCAAAAACTTTAAGGCCAATGTGTCTAGCAGCAATAACTTCAGGAACAGTACTCATCCCCACGGCATCGCCGCCCATCAAATGAAAGGCCTTGTATTCTGCTGGGGTTTCGAAAGTTGGTCCTTGCACACCAACATAAACTCCTTGATGGCAGGTAATATTATTTGACGCGGCAATGTCAGCCGCTATTTTGATATATTCATCGTGGTAGGCGTTTAACATGTCGGGGAAGCGAGGGCCGAGATTCTCATCGTTTTTTCCTCTTAAAGGATGCACGGGTTGCAAGTTGATGTGGTCGGTGATGATCATTAAATCGCCAACCCTTTGTGCGGGATTCATTCCGCCACTTGCGTTGGAAATGACCACACTGTGACAACCCAAAAACTTCATTAAGCGCACAGGGAAAACTACTTCGTCCATTTCATATCCTTCATAGTAATGAAAACGGCCACTAAAAGCAATTACATTCTTTCCGCTAATTGTTCCGAAGATTAGTTTGCCTGAGTGTCCTTTTACCGTAACTGTCGGAAAGTTTGGAATTTCTTCATAGGCAATCTCTTTTACCACATCAATTTCTGAAGTGAAATTTCCTAGCCCACTGCCCAAAACAATACCTATCTCTGGCTGGAAGTCACTGATCGAACGGATGAACTTAACCGTATTTTGTATTTTCTCTAAGGTTTTCATTTACTCAATTTTCGCCTTTTGTATATTCCTCGAGGGTCTTTTCAACGAAGAAGTGAATGGCTCTGTCAAATCTTCTCTTCTCCTCGGGCACAAAATTAACTTTTATTGGTAAACATAAGAGTTTAACTCCCGCTTTATTAAAGCTTGCAGCAAAGGGCATCAGTCGGGTTAAATCTTTTTCCGTAGTAACAATTATCTTTTCTTGCCCTTCAATGTTGTTGTATGTGTTGATCACTGATTCTATATCTTGTTGCGTGAACGAGTGATGATCGGCAAAACGACGCTCAAAAACTTCTTGACACTGTGTTTCGAGGTAGGATCGCATTTTGTCACTGTTGGCAATTCCTGTCAGCAAAACGACTTGTTGTTTTTCGTTGAATGCAGCTGGCAACAAGCGTTCTTGAAAAACTTGATAGGGCCGTTGGTATTGGATATGCGAAAAGAATACGTGCTGATAGGCTTTAGGCGCTAATTTAGCTACAACTTGCTCACGTTCTGTTTTTGAGAGTGTGGTTGGAGCATGTGATACGATAATAATATCTGCTCTATCCGCGCCATTTCGAAACTCCCGCAAGTTACCCATGGGTAAAATCCAGTCGTCTGTATATAAGTTATTATAGGGCGTAAGTAAAATGTTTAGCCCGGCACGAATGGTTCTGTGTTGAAATGCATCATCCAAAATAACTGTAAAACCCAAGGGTTTTTCACTAACTAAACTAGGAATACCGGTTGCTCTATCTTCAGACACTGCCACTGCAATTTCCGGGTGCTTCCACTTAATCAAAAGGGGTTCATCGCCAACCTCAAGGGCTGTGCTATCTATGTTTACATCTCGATACCCTGAAGAACTTCGTCGGTAACCTCGACTAAGCATTCCCACTGGGTATTGCTCTTTGAGTAGGTTGATTAGGTAATCTACGTGCGGTGTTTTGCCTGTTCCTCCCGTGCTTAAATTCCCTACATTAATTACAGGTACATCAAAGTGAATCGATCGCAAGAAATGTTTGTTGTAAAGATAATTTCGCAACCATACACCTGAGCCATACAGGAGACTGAAAGGAGCTAGCAATATTTTTGTAAGGATACCCACGAGTTTAACTTAATGCTCTTCGGAGAAAGTCATTAAATGGCTTGGCTGTTTGCATGATTCCAGTCAATTGCTCCACCACATCTTCATTAAAAATAGTATCAGCCGAAAGTTCCGTCATGTAGTAGAATCCTTTATTGTAAAGTAAGGGTTGTTCCACCGCATCATCCTTAAACTCTTTGGGAAGTACTTTATTCTTTTCACCCAGTATTTCCGGAAAGTGTTTATTGAATGCTTTGTCACTTATTAGGTTTTGGAATTCATTTAAGTTGTAGGCTATCTCTTGTCGAACTTTAAACAAGTCATCTTTTTCCAGAAAATAAGCGCCACCGCCAATCATCACCTTTTCGGGAGAGACGAATACATAAAAACCAGGATAGATTTTATCTTTTCTACCGTATTTAGAGATGATGGCCGTTCGGTTTGTTTTATAGGGCGTTTTATCTGTGCTGAATCGAATATCTCTATTGATTCTAAATATCGCATCACCGGGCTTGACTAAAATCTCTTCATCAAATTGGCTAACTTCTTCTTGAATAGCTTGGATAAATTTTTCAAATGGTTGCTTAACCACCTGGGTGTATCGCTTCCTATTTTCATCCATCCAATCCTTGTGGTTATTGGCCGCTAACTCTATGAAAAATTGATGGAAATCTTTAGTAAAATATACTGGCATATTACAAAGATAGCAAGAAATCTATGGTATCTATATGGTCTGCGTAATCACTCAAGCTCGGTCTTTGCGCTTGTCCAAATGCCACACTTTTCCATAGTTCGTTTTCTTTACTTACCACAACTTGGATGTCTTCGTGGTGCTGGATGATGTAATTTTGTATGACTTCAGCATGTTCATAAAAGCTATAATGAATAGTGGCTAATCGGCTCTGCAATGATTCATTTTCTTGCAGCATAAGAAAATCGTTAGCTAAATGAGGTGTCTGATTCATCAAAAGCAAGGTTCGATTATAATCGTAGTTGTCTTTATATAAATGTTGATTAATATATTCTTGGTAAATATCGAAGTACTTAAAAAGCTTTTCTACTTGATAGTCTTTCGGAATAAAAATCTTTGAAATACTGCGACATCCCAGTCCAAAGAAAGAAAGCGCGTCATGCGCAAGCCCTTGGAGTTCCTCTTCGGATTCATCTCCTCGAATAACTGCTAAACTATTTCTGTTTTTTCTGAGCAATCTCGGCACCTGCTGAAAATACTGTTCAAAATAGCGATTGCTATTGTTGCTTCCTGTTGCTATTACCGCTTCAAAGTCTTGCAGACGTTCAACAAATTCAACTTGCCAGGTAATGTCAAGGGCTTGTAACTCTTCCAACAAGTACTTGCTCAATACGCTGTCTTTTTCTGAAAGCTTGACTTTCAGCGGGACATTGAGCACAAAAGCACAAAGGATATCATGGAATCCTACCAGTGGAAGATTGCCTGCAAGAATTAAACCGAGTGATTTGTTTACCTCCTTGACTTCGTAATTGGCGAGCCAATTGGATAATTTTTCTTGATCGAGGAAGTCAGCTTTTATTGATTCGATCATTTCCCAACTATGCGTTGGGGTGAACCACTTGTTTTTTATCGCAGCTTGGCGAATAACTGTGCTTAGCTTTTCATTTTCCGAATGCAGCTTTTCCTTTAGTTCCTGCAAGCGTTCTATTTTGTATTCGGTCAAATTCATTGATTCACTTTGTTTTCATTCCCATTTCAATTCCCAATTTAAGCATCAATGCTTTGGCCTCCTCGAAATTGTTGGCTATTTCGCCATCAAGGATGGCGTCTTTGATTTGGTTTTTTATCATTCCCACTTCTCTGCAAGGATTGAGCTGAAAGGTCTCCATGATTAGTTCACCACTAATCGGAGGTTCGAAGTTTCTTATGCGATCTTTTTCCTCTATTTCCTTGAGTTTGATACGCACGATACGGAAGTTTTGCAAAATCCGTTTAACTTTTGCCTCGTTTTTCGAAGTGATATCCGCTTCACAGAGCAACATTAAATCGTCAATATCGTCACCCGCATCGAATAGCAGGCGGCGAATTGCTGAGTCTGAAATTTCGTCTCTGGCAATAGGAATAGGTCGCAAATGCATCCGAACTAATTTTTGCACATACTTCAGCTCTTGATTGAGCGGTAGTTTAAGCTTCTTGAAAATTTGCTTTGCCATTCGTTCGCCAATAACTTCGTGACCGTGAAAGGTCCATCCATTATTTTCTTCGAAACGTTTAGATTTCGGTTTCCCAATATCGTGTAAAATAGCGGCCCATCGCAACCATAAATTGTCCGTATTCGCGGCAAGATTGTCCAATACTTGTAAGGTGTGGTAAAAATTGTCTTTATGCCCTTGCTTATTCACATATTCAACACCTTTTAAAGCAGTCATTTCAGGGAAAATATAGGCTAGTAAGCCCGTTTCATCCAAAAGTTTGAAACCAATGGATGGCGAAGCAGCAAGGATAATTTTATTGAGTTCAGTCGTAATTCTTTCCTGTGAGATAATCTCAATACGTTTGGCATTCCGTTGAATAGCTTGCAAGGTTTTTTCTTCGATATGAAAATTCAACTGGGTGGCAAAACGGATAGCTCTCAGCATCCGCAGTGGGTCATCGGAAAAAGTGATGTCGGGATCTAGGGGTGTTCGAATGACACCATTATCCAAATCCTTTAAGCCCTGAAAGGGGTCAATAATTTGTCCAAAATTTCCCTTATTTACAGCTGCGGCCAGAGCATTTATTGTGAAATCTCTTCGATTTTGGTCATCTGTCAAACTGCCGTTTTCTACGATTGGATTTCTGGAGTGTTCTTGGTAAGATTCTTTTCGAGCCCCGACAAATTCTAATTCCCAGCCATCCCACACGAATTGAGCCGTTCCATAGGTCTTGAAAAAATTAACTTTGAGTTTTGGTGAAATTAATCGCGCTACTTCATGGGCAAGGTCTATACCGCTGCCAACACAAACGAAGTCAATGTCTTTGGATTCCCGACCGAGTAATTGGTCGCGAACAAAGCCACCGACCACAAAGCTCTCAAGCTGCAAATTTTCTGCTGCCTGCTGGACTTTATGAAAAATCGGATGTTGAAGTTGGATTTTTTTCATCAAAGCGCAAAAATACGTAACAAATGTGCATAAACAATTGAATGTGGATTGAATATTCATACATTAACTAATAACTTTGTAAAAAATTAAAAATAATGGCATTAGACATCACTGGTAGGCTGCATAAAGTATTCGATACGGAGCAAAAAACGGAATCATTTAAAGCGCGAGAATTTGTAATTGAAACGCAAGGAGAGTATCCTCAATTTGTGAAGTTTCAATTAACACAAGATCGTTGTGATTTGATTGAAAACTACAAGGAAGGAGACGGCTTAAAGGTGCATTTTGATTTACGTGGTCGCGAATGGCAGGGGAAGTATTTTACGAATTTGAATGCTTGGAAAATTGAAGCGGAAGGAGACATGAGTCGACCGGCATCAGATGAGAATTTCTCTCAAGACGTGCCTCAAGCAAGTGCTCCAGAGAGTAATATTGATTCCCGAGAGGACTTGGATGATTTACCATTTTAACAATTAAAATTTACGAAGCATGTTAACCGGATTACAACATACACACAGTTTACTTCGCTACATTATCCTGATCTTTTTGGTTTGGACGGTAATCAACGCTTTTCTAAAGAAACGCGGTAACAAGCCATTCTTGGTACTGGATAATAAGTTGAGTTTGTACACCTTTATTCTTGCGCATACGCAATTGTTGATTGGTATTGTACTTTACGCCATAAGTCCCATAGTGAAAGGAGCTTGGGCCATGGGCATGGGCGAAATGATGAAGAGTAGTGCTCATCGATTTTATGCTATTGAGCATCTTATTGGTATGTTGATAGCGATTGCCCTGATTACTATTGGCCGTATTCGAATGAAGAAAGCGCAAGATGATACAGCCAAGCATCAAACGATATTTTTGTACTACCTCATCGCATTGATCATCATTTTTGTATCCATCCCTTGGCCGTTTAGAAACTTGGGAACAAGTTGGTTATAGTATGACAACTATTGAAGTTTTAAAGGAAGGAAATTTAGCTGTAGTCCAATTGAGCAGAGGGAAATCGAACCCGATCAATACCACTATGCTAAAGGAATTGATAGCTTGTTTTGAGGAACTCAAACAGGACGAGCAAATAACAGGTGCTATACTAACTGGGAAGCATCCTTTCTTTTCTGCGGGTTTAGATGTTATTGAATTGTACAATTATGATAATAAGCAGGTTGTCGAATTATTTGAATCTTTGTTTTTGGCTATACGCACGATGTTAGCTTTTCCTAAGCCCTTGATTGCTGCTATATCGGGGCATTCACCAGCAGGTGGTTGTGTTTTGGCTTTGTGCTGTGATTACCGGATTATGGCGGAAGGAAAATACAGAATCGGCTTAAACGAAGTTCCAGTGGGCATTGTTATGCCAACATTTATCTATCATTTATATGAAAGTGTAATCGGTTCAAAATTAGCCATGCAGTTCATTCTGGAGGGCAAATTACTCTCTACGCACGAAGGGGAAGCTTGTGGATTATTGGATGAAGTAGTGCATGAAACGCAGGTTTTGGACAAGGCCAAAGAGCGATTTACATTTTACACCGCACTTAACCAGCGCACTTGGCAGTTTAGTAAGTTGAATATGCGGAAATCCTTGTTGGCTCATTTTTCGGAATTCAATGACGACTTGAAAGAAGAAATTCTTCAGCATTGGTGGAGCGATGACACCCGAAGGATTTTGGGTGGACTGGTTGCTCAATTGACTAAAAAATAAGTGATGCTATCCAAAGGAATCAAGCATATGCTTGTTGCCGGGATTTTCTTTTCCCTCATGAATGTTGGTGTTAAGTACCTTGACAATATTCCAGCCATTGAAATTGTGTTTTTTCGAAGTTTGGTTACGCTGGTGATTAGCGCCGTAATGATTAGACGTCTTGGGATTTCTTTCCTCGGAAACAATAAAGTGGTATTATTCTTACGTGGATTCTTCGGGGTAATTGCTTTATCACTTTACTTTTTATGTTTGCAAAACATGCCTTTAGCTTCGGCTGTTACCATCATGCAATTATCACCTGTTTTCACTACCATTTTGGCTATTTTCATTTTAAAAGAGAGGGTGAAGTTACCGCAGTGGGCATTTTTTCTAATCTCTTTTTTAGGTGTGGCCTTAATCAAAGGATTTGATCCTGATATGCCTTTATTGTATTTTGTCTTAGCCATTTTTTCTGCCTTCATTTCTGCTTTAGCGTACAATATGGTGAGAAAGTTGAAAGATAGCGACCATCCATTGGTTGTGGTATTTTACTTTCCTTTGGTTGCCATGCCAGTGGCGGGTTTGATGACTTATTTTGTTTGGGTTCAACCTGAGCCCATCGAGTGGCTGATATTGATTGGGATTGGAATCGCAACACAAATTGCGCAAGTTAACATGACAAAAGCCCTGCAAATGGAGGAGGTAGGGAAGGTGAGTATCGTTCGTTACTTAACCATTGTATATGCTATTATCATTGGCTACGTATTCTTTAAAGACGATTACGGGTGGATTACCTTGTTAGGGATAAGTTTCGTGGTTTTTGGCGTAATACTCAATCTGTGGTATACGCAACAGAAAAAAGAATCAGTAGCCTGAGGCAGGCTTAATCATACATCAAATGCATCTTTGAGCGATCATCCCACTCCGCTTTATATGCCGCGTCGACAAAGTAGATGAGTAAGTCGGCTTTATACGCGGCATCTACGAAATAAATCGTCCGATCCGCTTTGTATTCAGCATCTGTAAAAAACCAAAGTCCCTCATTGCCTTTGGCTTTATATTCGGCATCCACACGGAATACGGATAAATCTGCTTTGTATTCGGCATCAACGACAAATACGGTAACATCAGCTTTATATTCGGCATTAACGGAAAAGATGCTTTGAGCGTGACTAAAGCTTCCTAACAAGAAGCAACAAATAGTGAGAAATAAAAAATTTTTCATAGCTAATCATTTTGAATAAAGGTAAGTGATTTTGTTTTTACCTCTAATAAATCTGCTAAATTTGCACCCTTACTAATAAAGAAAGAGACTCATGGCTTATAATCCAAAGGCAGTTCGTGAAAAATGGCAGAAACGTTGGAAAGAAAATGACACCTATGCAGTATCGAATAAAAGTTCAAAACCGAAGTTTTATGTCTTGGATATGTTTCCATATCCATCGGGTAGTGGATTGCATGTGGGGCACCCACTAGGTTATGTAGCCAGCGATATTTATTCGAGGTATAAGCGGCTAAAGGGGTTTAATGTTTTGCATCCTATGGGTTTCGACGCCTTCGGATTGCCAGCGGAGCAGTATGCTATTGAAAGTGGAAAGCACCCGAGTGCTACGACTGCTGAGAATATTGCCACTTATAAAAGGCAACTCAATCTTATCGGATTATCTTTTGATTGGAATAGGGAAGTGGTAACCAGTGACCCCGCTTATTACAAGTGGACACAGTGGATATTCCTTAAAATGTTTAATCATTATTATTGCACCGAAGCGAACAAGGCACAAGCCATAAGCAACTTAATAGCCGAGTTTGAAAAAGATGGCAATCTTAAAACAGCCGCTTATACTGATAACGAAAAGAAATTTACTGCACAGGAATGGAAGAGCTTTTCTGAACAAGAGCGTTCGGACATCCTGATGCATTACCGTTTGGCTTACCGAAAAGTTTCTTTTGTGAATTGGTGTGAGGACTTAGGTACGGTGCTCGCTAATGATGAAGTGATTAATGGGGTATCTGAACGCGGTGGTTATCCAGTTATTCAGAAGCCCTTGTTGCAATGGAGTTTACGGATTACCGCATATGCTGAACGCTTACTTTCAGGTATTACTGACTTAGATTGGTCAGAAAGTTTAAAGGCGCAACAAGAAAATTGGATTGGTAGAAGTCAAGGAGCGAAAGTCGTTTTCAAGGTAGAGGATGAATCTGAAGATCACCAGTTAGAAATATTTACTACACGTCCCGACACTATTTTTGGTGTAACTTTTATGGTTTTGGCACCCGAGCATCATCTGGTGAATCAAATTGCGACCAAAGAGCAAGAGCAAGCCGTTCGAGCCTATCAGGAAAAAGCAAAGAGTAAGTCGAATGTTGACCGTCAAGCAGGTAAAGAAATTAGTGGTGTATTCACTGGGGCCTATGCAAAGCATCCATTTACAGGCGAGAATATCCCTATTTGGATTAGTGAATATGTCCTCATTGATTACGGTACTGGCGCAATAATGGCTGTGCCGAGTGATGACGAGCGAGACCATGCCTTTGCAAGTCATTTTGGAATAAATATCATCGAGATTTGCGATAAAAGCGAATATCCCAATGCTTCGAAGGCGGATAAAGTCGGTAAAATGATAAATTCCGACTTTTTGAATGGTATGGAAGTGAAAGACGCTATTGAAAAAGTGATAGAAAAATTAACTGAAAAAGGCATTGGACAGTTAAAAGTCAACTACAAACTTCGAGATGCCAACTTTAGTCGTCAACGATATTGGGGGGAGCCTTTCCCAATAGCGTACAAGGATGATATACCGCATGCTTTGCCAGTTGGTGAACTTCCGCTCGAGCTTCCTGATGTTGAAGATATTAAACCAGTGGGTGGTAAGGCACCCTTGAGTAAGGTGGCCGATTGGAAATACGAAGGAATGCCATTAGACACGGATACCATGCCGGGAAATGCGGGAAGTTCATGGTATTTTTTGCGTTACATGGATCCGAGTAATCCTACTGAGTTTTGTAGCAAAGAAGCCTTAGATTATTGGCAGGATGTAGATTTGTACATTGGTGGAACAGAGCATGCAGTGGGTCATTTGATGTATGCAAGGTTTTGGCATAAATTCTTGTACGACTTGGCTTATGTGCCTACGCAAGAACCGTTCAAAAAATTGATTAATCAGGGAATGATTCAAGGGGAAAGTGCTTTTGAATATAAGGTGGTTAATGAAAATAAATATGTTTCCTACAACCTGAAGGATGAATACAATACCATTCCTATCCATGTGGCAATCAATCTAGTAAACGATAAAGGAGAGCTTGATTTAGAGGCAGTTAAAGCCTGGCGACCAGAGCATGTTGATGCAGAGTTTGTCCTTGAAGATGGTAAATACATAGTTGGGCATGAAGTGGAGAAGATGTCTAAGTCGAAGCACAACGTGGTGAATCCGGATGACGTAATTGAGGAGTATGGCGCTGACTGCTTCCGTATGTTTGAAATGTTTCTTGGGCCTATCGAAAATCATAAGCCTTGGCAAACAAAAGGTATCGATGGGGTGGCGAAGTTTCTGCGTAAGACGTGGAATTTATTTCATGATGTAGATGATCAATTGATTATAGATGATGAGCCTGCTACAGATAAAGAATTGAAGGTTCTGCATACTTGCATTAAAAAAGTGAATGAGGACATCGAACGTTTTTCTTTCAATACCTGTATCTCAGCTTTCATGATTTGTGTTAATGATTTGGGCGAATTGAAATGCCACAAGCGGGAAATTCTCGAAGACTTGGTAAAACTCCTTTCTCCTTTTGCTCCGCATCTGGCAGAAGAATTATGGGAAAGATTAGGATATACTACTTCGGTTGTTAAAGATGTCAGCTATCCAGAAGTGAATGAGGAATACTTGACTGAGTCTGTTATCAATTATCCGGTTTCTATCAATGGTAAGATGCGGGTAAAGATTGATTTACCTGCCGATGTTAACTCAGACGATGCCAAACGAATAGTGTTAGCCAACGATATCGTTCAAAAGTGGGTCGAAGACAAAGACTTAAAGAAATTTATCTTCGTACCTGGTAGGATAGTGAATATAGTGGTTTAGAGTACACAACAGCTTATTCTAAGCACTTAATATCTTTACTCTGTGCATCGGTTACAGCTATGGCTACCATGTTTAATATTTCTCTGACTGACGAACCAATCTGCAAAACATGAACCGGCTTTTTCATTCCTAAAAGCACGGGACCAATCGATTCGACTTGTGCCATTTCTTGGATCAATTTGTAGGCAATATTTCCTGCGGATAGATTAGGGAATATCAAGGTGTTTGCACTTTTCTTGGCCAGCTCTGAGAAATTGAAAAAGTCGTTCACTAATTCGGTGTTTAGTGCAAAGTTCGCTTGAATCTCACCATCAACGACAAGCGAAGTATCCTTTTGCAGATATTTCAAGGCATCGCGCATCTTTACGGCGTCCTCGCCTTCATTTGAGCCAAAATTAGAGTAGGAAAGTAAGGCAACACGAGGTTCAATGTTTAATCGTCGCACTTCTTTAACCACGAGTTTCGTGATATCGGCAATCTCTTCAGCCGATGGATTGAGGTTTACCGTTGTATCTGCAAAAAAGAAGGGTCCATCTTTAGTAATTAGAATATACATGCCGGCAATTCGTGAAACGCCATCTTCGACTCCAATCACTTGCAGTGCAGGTTTGATCGCAGTAGAGTAGTTCCTGGTCAGCCCTGATATTAGTGCATCCGCATCACCTGTTTCCACCATGGCTGAACCGAAATAATTGCGTTCATGCATCAACTTCTCCGCTTCATATAAGGTTAATCCCCGTCGCTTCCTTTTTTCGAATAGAATTTCCGCATACTTTGATCGACGTTTACGTTCTGTTTTATCACGCGGGTCAATGACTTTACACTTAAATTCAAGGTTGTACTCCTCCATCATTTGATGAATTTTGTCTTTATTTCCTAACAAAATAGGAGTTGCTATTCCTTCATCTTTTGCGAGGTAGGCCGCCTTTAAAATTTTGTAGTTGTCTGCTTCTGCGAATACTACCCGTTTAGGCATTTTCTTCGCGCGTTGGGTGATATTCTTAATCAACTTGTTGTCTAAGCCCAATCGCTTTTTGAGTGTTAGGTCGTACTGTTCCCAATCCGTAATAGGTGCTTGAGCCACGCCGCTATCCATAGCTGCTCTTGCCACCGCAGGAGCGATGCGTGAAATCAATCGAGGATCTAAGGGTTTAGGGATAATCAGTTCACGCCCGAAACTTAAGTTTCGCTCACTGTATGCCTCATTGACCTCTTCCGGTACAGTTTCCTTGGCGATTTCTGCAAGTGCTCGAACAGCAGCCAGTTTCATTGCCTCGTTAATTTGCGTAGCGCGCACGTCCAATGCACCACGAAAAATAAACGGGAAGCCGAGAACATTATTGACTTGGTTAGGATGGTCGCTGCGTCCTGTTGCCATGATAATATCTTCTCGTGCTGCAATAGCATCTTCATAAGGTATTTCAGGGTCAGGATTAGCTAAGGCAAAAACAATAGGGTTTGGAGCCATACTTTTTATCATCTCCTTCGATAAAATATTCCCTTTCGATAAACCTAAAAAAACATCAGCATCCTTCATGGCTTCTTTTAGGCTAATTACTTTATCATTTCGAGCGAATAACTTTTTATGTTCATCCAAATTGTCTCGATCCAGGGTAATGAGTCCCTTAGAATCAAACATGTAAATATTTGATGGTTTTACACCTAAAGCCATATACAGTTTGCCACATGAAATAGCTGACGCACCTGCTCCGTTGATGATGACTTTAACTTTGCTGATTTTCTTTTCGGCAATTTCTAATGCATTGAGCAACGCGGCAGACGATATAATGGCCGTGCCATGTTGATCATCATGCATAATAGGAATATTTAACTCTTCCTTTAAGCGTTTTTCTATTTCAAATGCTTCTGGAGCTTTAATATCCTCCAGATTAATACCTCCGAATGTTGGGGCAATGGCTTTAACCGTCTTTACAAATGCATCTACATCTGTTTCATCAATTTCAATATCAAACACATCGATATCTGCAAAAATTTTAAACAGAAGACCTTTCCCTTCCATTACAGGTTTGGAAGCTTCTGGCCCCAAATCACCCAAACCCAGCACAGCTGTACCGTTGGAGATGACTGCTACCAAATTACCTTTAGCCGTGTATTCATATACTTTGTCCCGGTTTTTCTCTATTTCAATACAAGGTTCTGCAACACCTGGAGAATAAGCCAAAGACAGGTCGCGCTGTGTGCTTGTTGGCTTGCTCGGGATGACCTCTATTTTACCTTTTCTTCCTTGGCTATGATAGTCTAGGGCTTCTTTTCGATTCGATTTCATAATGTGTTGGTTTGGTTGGTTTGTCTTCAATTAATAAATAACAAATGAACGGGCATATGTTATTTGGTTCTTAAAGAGTCTTTGCACTCACCTTAATTGTTAAAGAAATGCTTGCTTGTAAAGAAATTTTTTCCTTTAATCAATATCCAAATATTTCTTCAAGGCTTAACTCTTGGAATTCTCCCATGCTTTGAAGAACATTTAAGTCTATGTTGTCTTTTTTGCCTATTACACAGATGTGGTAGCTTTTTCCTTTGATGTGCGCATCAAAGAACGCTTTCAAATCATTTAATGTCATGCTTTTGACTTCTTCATAAATATTTTTGTTCACGTCATAGTCTAAACCTAAATCTCGTGCACTTTCATATTGCCAATAAACATCACTACCTGTTACCCAATCACTTTCTAATTTTTTTATAACCGCTTCCTTTGCGGCATTGAACTGCATTTCAGCTTCAGGCATATCGTTCATTAAGGCAAACATCGCTTCTGTTGCATCGGAAAGTTTATCGGCTTGTGTGCCAATGTAGGCATTCAAGTAATGGCTTTTGTCTTTATCGCTTGGTGAAGAGATATAGCTGTACGCCGAATAGGCTAGGGCCTTCTTTTCACGTATCTCTTGAAATACAATGGAAGAAAGTCCAGATCCAAAGTACTCATTAAACAAACGACTAGCTGCTAAAATCTCTGGATTGAAAACTTCGTCTTTCGAGAGAAAAAACATTTCTACTTGCTGCATATCGTATGGGGCATAGAACACCTTATTCACAGAAGTAGCTAACTCGGGATATTCTTTCTTCTCGGGTAAAGGAATCAAATCGCTTGAATTTATATGGTGCTTAGCTATTATCGCTTTGGCATCTTCTACAGGCATTTGACCGTAATAGAAAATTCGATGTTCCCAGTTACTTAGTTCCTTAATTTTATCCGCCAGTTTGTTCACATCCATGCTTTGTAGCTCTTCCATGCTCAAACGATCCGTAAACGGGTTGTCGGCGCCGTATCTTGCATAGGAACCCAAGCCATTTCTAAGGATGGTATTTTTATCCAACTTTGCATTTACTCGGGATTTAAGGATGTCATTCACTAACTCGCCATATACTGATGAATCTGCTTGAGCATTTGCTAAAACATGCTCAAAGAGCGCTATGCCTTTATCCAAATTATCTTCCAAGCCTTTTAATGACACAAAAACTTGCTCACTTCCAGCATTGACTCCGAATTCTAATCCGTAACGATAGAATTCTTTTTGAAGATCTTCAGCTGAGTATTCGGTCGTTCCCAAATAAGGCAAATATTGGATAGCTAGGGCCAATTCTTTATCGGTATTACTTCCAATATCAAACAAGTAATACAATTCGAAAATTTCGTTGTTCTCGTTTTTGACATAGCTCAACTCAAGGTCATTCAATGATGTAACATCAATCGCTGCATCATAGTCTACAAATTTTGGACTTAAACTTGCTGAGCGCATTGTATCGAAGGCCGCATAAAAATCTGACTGACTTTCTCGGTCAACTTCCACTGCAGTGATTTTTGGTTTAGGCACACTGTGTCGGTCAGACTCTCCAATTCGTTTGTAAGAAACCACGTAGTTATCCATGTAATGTTCATTGGCAAATGCAACAATATCCTCTTTTGTCACGACTGCCATGCTATCCAATTCATAAACTAGATCAGCAAACTCAAGTTCATTGATGAAGGCATCAATCATGGTGAACGCTCTATTTCGATTACTCTCCAATCCCTCAATACGACTGA
>JAFMKE010000115.1 GCA_017853115.1 Verrucomicrobiota bacterium | reverse complement strand
ATAGCGCTTTTGCCAGTACTGCATATTATTCACATCCACAACAAGAAACTTTGCAATAAATCGTTATACCTTTGTCACTAAACAAATACCTAATAACATGAGTAAATCTAGTAATAGTTCGAAAAAAACCGTTTATCTAGTAATTATATTTTTATTGCTGCTAATCAATTTGGTAGGGGCCTACTATCTATTCAAAGGGCAACAAGACCTGGAAGCGACCCAAACGGAAGTAGTGGGTTTAAAAGATGATTTATCTGCTTTGCAGGCTGATTTTAATGCACAATTGGCCCAATTGAATGAAATGAAAGGCTTAAATGAAGAGCTTGATGCGATTATTGCCCAGCGCGAAGCCGAGATAGCTGCGCATCTAGAGGAAATTCAAAAATGGAAAAATCAAAGTAGCTACAATAAGAACGAATTGAATAAACTTAAAGGAAAGATTGTAGAGTTTGAGGCCGAGCGAGCAGCTTTCATTGCACAAATCGATGAGTTGAGCAAGGAGAATGCCGAGTTGACTGAACTCAAGACGCAGCTTGAAGAGGATTTAAGTGCTGAAAAAGAAGTTACGGCTAACTTGACAGAGGAGAAAGAATATCTTTCTGAAAAGTTTGAATTAGGTTCACTTCTGCAAGCTGATGAACTCAGTGCAGTAGGAATAAAAATCAAGGATAGCGGAGTGGAGAAGGAAGTGTCAAAATTGAAAAATGTAGATAAAGTAATGGTGTGCTATCAAACGGGAGAAAATAAAGTTCGCGAAGAGGGCAGCGTGATGATGCAACTTCGTTTAATCAATCCAAGAGGTGAAACACTTACCCTAGGTGCAGAAGGAAGCGGATCATTTACGAGCAAAGAGAATGGAAAGGAAGTGCCTTACTCGAAAGAAGCAGCTTTCAATTTTGATGGAAGCAATAAAAAGATTTGTATTTATTGGGGACACCAAATTGATGTTGAAGGAACTTACACTGCCGAAATTTACCAGGAAGGATACTTACTTGGAGTGTCAACATTTGAGTTGAATTAACGCTAAGGTTTCAATCCTTTACGCAATATGAAAAAAGCCTCCAAATTTGGAGGCTTTTTTCATGGTAAGAACTGCGCTTGTCGCAGTATTCTACTAGTTAGAATTCGCCACCATCATCACCATATTGTGAGCGCTTCGGCCTGTAGTTATTGATACTGTAACTCGCAGAAAATACCACACTCGGTCCTCTCGGGTCATTTTCTCGCTCAAAATCAAAGTTGTTGCCATCTAACCAACTTCGATTAACATAGGTGTTGAATAAATCACGTACTTGGATTCCCAGGTTCATTTTACCATCAAAAAAGTCTTGTCTCAAACCCGCATCGAACATGATGGTATAGCTTTCTCGACCTTGTGCATTGACAATCGGACTACTATACGAGCCATTGAACTGAAGCTTAGTCGTTTTGGTGATTTTGAAGTAATTATTCCAACGAAGAATATACGAGAAACTCGAACGATCGAAGATTTCATCTTGATATGAACCTTTCAAATTGAAATAGAATAAATTGGCGAGCAAATCCGTATTCCACCATTTGAATGGAAGTAAACTCAAACTAGATTCTAAGCCCAGTGAATTTGAAGTTCCAACATTTTCAGGGAATTGCCTCGTTAATTCAAAATCAAGCGGAACCCGAACAACTTGCATGGTATTCAGTTCTCTTCTCAAATACAGTTCATTATTCCAAGAGCCTTTTTTCTTAAAATTAAACAACCATCCAGCTTCAAATGAGTGAATATATTCGGGTAGTATACCTGGATTTCCTTGCCATAGGGTGTTGGCATCAGTGAAGATTGCATTGGGTTCGAGATACCAACCCCTCGGTCGGTTAATCCGTTTACTATAATTCACAAAAAACTGGTGATTCTCACTGTGGTTGAATGAAACAGATAGCGATGGAAAGAAGTCAAGTCGATCCACTATAAATGAGGCACCTGTGTTCTTTACATAAATATCTCTTAGCGTATTTTCGGTACGCAAACCAATTTGGTAACTGAACTTATCGAGTTTGCTGGAAAACATGCCGTAGAATGCCCGAATATTTGTTTTGTATTTCACATCACTGTAAAATTGAGGCTGTTCTATCAAATCTCCGCTTACGACATCTTTTTGATAAGCAATATTCTCCTCATCACTGGTATTGTATTGTTGCATAAGCCCCAGTTCGAACTTGCTGTGATCTTCGATGGGAATCACATAATCCAAGTTGAAACGAAAACGCTCAGAAGGACCAATCTCGGAACTCTGTGTACCAAAAATTAGATTATCAAAATCGTCGAAACGCTCACTGTATATTCTTTCTTCAAACCCTCGCCGATTATAAGAAAAGTGAGCACTTAACTTGCTTTCTTTATTGAAGTCATACCCATAGTCCATGATGATTTCGTGAAAAGGACCTTTACGCGCACTTTCGTTTCGGTTAACAAACTCCTCAACCTCTCCAGTTGCTTGGTTAACAAAACTAAAATCCAGTTCGTCCTCATTATCAAACCGCCACCCGCCATAGGTATAGCTTAGCCCGATGAATTGATTTTTAGTGGGACGATACTCTACACCGCCTTTTACATTATAATTTACCCAAGTTCTTTTTTTATTGCCATCATTTATTGTGCTTACCGTCGTGTCGTTTAGCGTTGTATTTAAAGTGGAGGAGTATGTCCCGGGTCGATCGTTATGCCTATAATTGCCCGAAAGCGTGTAGGTGAATTTATTTTTTTTCAACGCAAGTGTAGCATCTCCCCCATAGCTATTGAAGGTTCCTCCTCTCGCATTAACTATGCCTGAGAGGCCTTCATCTGCTTTTTTCTTGGTAATAATATTGATAATTCCCGCCGTTCCTTCTGCATCGTAGCGTGCAGATGGATTCGTGATGATTTCTATGTTTTTTATCGTGTTGGCAGGAATTTGCCGCAAGGCTTCGTTGGCATCTAAAACAGATGGCCTTCCATTGATTAATACAAGAAAACCGGTACTTCCACGCAGGCTAATGTCGCCGTCTATATTTTGTTGGATGGATGGAACGGTTGCCAATACATCAACCGCAGTACCATTGGCGGCAGTGATATTTTTGTCTACATCGACAATTTTTTTATCGAGTTCATAACGTACGGAGGATTTGAGAGCGGTTACTTCCACCTCCTTAACTACCGTGGCATCGCTTCCTAAATAAATGATGCCTAAATCTTGTTTGGGCATCGCCATGCTGACAAGGATATCATCGATTCTTTTTACTTCAAACCCGATAAAAGATATTTCAAGGTAGTATTGTCCCGGCTTAAGTTGAATCAGCGTAAACTTACCCTCGATATCACTGACCACACCAGTAAGCAATTGGTTAGTTTGGGCATCAAACAAGGAAATGGTGCAGTATTCCATGCTGCTTTTGCTTTTTTGATCTACGACCTTTCCGCTAATAGAAAATGCTGGTCCTTGAGCAAAAACTATGTTGAGTAAAAAGCTGAGAAAAACTATATATCGCATATCTACTTGTTTGGCTGTGCAAAGGTACAAAAGCACAGTTGAAATTCACCGCAAACTTTAGGTGGGATATTTGCTTTTTAATCGATAAGGTCTATTTCACCCAGACCTTGCCGAACGAGATGGGCTTGTTTTCCTGTATAATCGATAATTGTTGAAGGCTCATTCAATCCGAAGCCGCCGTCTATGACAATATCAACGATGTCGTCATATTGATGGTGTATTTCTTCAGGATCTGTCGTATACTCGAGAATCTCATCATCATTTTTTATCGATGCCGAAAGTATGGGATGGCCGAGTGCTTGAACAATTGCTCGTGGTATGGCATGGTTTGGTACTCGTATACCTACCTCTTTCTTTTTGTAGCCAAATATTCGTTGTATAGTTTTATTCGCATTCAAAATAAACGTGAAGGGACCTGGCAATAAACTTTTCATCAGCTTGTAAGTTGGGGTAGGTAAGCTGATGGTATACTCGCTGATATGGCTTAAATCATAACAAACGAAAGAAAAATTTGCCTTATTCGGTTTTATTCCTTTAAGCTTGCAAATCTTCTCATAAGCTTCTCTATTACTAATGTCACAGCCTAGGGTATAAACAGTATCTGTGGGATAAATAATTACTCCGCCATTACGCAAGCAATCGACTACTTGCCCAATTCGGCGATCATCGGGATTATCCTTGTCTATGCGTAAAATCATGCGTCTAAGATAGTTAAGAGCTCGCTTAAAATCATAGCTGTTGCACCCCAAATGGTAGTTCCTTCCACCGAATAGCTGGGACTGTCAAATTCAATATTTAGGCGTTTATTGTGGTATCGATAGCTTTGTTGATTCCTTGGATTAAGAAGTTGTTGTACAGGCAATTCAATTATTCGCTTCACTTCTTTTTCTTCAGGAACAAATTGGGGCAATTCTTCCAAATGGGCAATGTAGGGGTAAATCACAAAATTGCTTGGCGGAACGTATAAATAGCTCAGCTCTCCAATTACAGCGTCGCGAGTTACATCGACACCAACTTCTTCGGCGGTTTCTCTCAATGCTGTATAAGTGAGGTCAGGATCTGTATTATCCATTTTTCCACCAGGAAAACTTATCTGACCACTATGGGCACCATTATATTCTTGCCGTTGCGTAAAAACGATATGTGTCTGTTGGTTTTTTTCATAGAGTAAAACGAGCACTGCACTTTTTTTGGCATTTAAGCGCATGATATCTGCTTGGGTAAATTGTTGCCGCATAGGAGGACTCATCTTGGCCTGAGCTTCGAATCCGGGTAAATTATCCGGGCGAATTTGTTTAATTTTGGGCAAAATTTGATGAAGTCGCATAGCAGAGAGAATAAAGCGCAGGTAAAAATAGGCAAAGTATCATGAGAAAAAGATTTTTGTTGGATGGAGAATATGAAGGCAAGCCGGTTTGGATTGCGGTAGCTTTCAAGGATGAAGAAATCTCTGTATGGCTTCATGTTTTTGATAAAAAAAATTTGAGCAAAGACCAGGCTCAACAATGGGTGAGGGGCGAGAATGAACTTCCCGAAAGTATACTTACGCTGGAGCGGACAATTAATGACGACAATTTACTTACCGAGGACTTGTTGGTTGCGAACGTAGGTAAGGTAAGAGATATAGAAATTGAATGGGCAGATAATGTCATGTTAACGCGAATGATGCAAGGGTTTAATGGCGATCTAACTTTGCTCAAAGAACGCGTGGCTAGCCTAAATGATTATGATCAGCAGGTTTTTGACGAATGCACAGATTTTTGGAATCGCGTGTTGAGTTTTAAGCAAGAGCACTCTCACGTTACTCAAGCACATATTGATCGGTTTAAATTGGATTTAGATGTGCTGTTTGAAGCCTTAAAAAGCCTGCGAAAGGATTATCGAAAGGAGTTGAAAGGCAAAGCAGAAGAAGCCAAGCAAGACCTGCATTTGAAACTGGATATTTTAAGCGAGAAGTTTGATAAACAAGCGAATTATAAGTTTACCAGTGACCGTTTAAAAGACATTCGACAAGCACTCAATGCTTCGGGATTGCGACAAAAAGATTATGCGGATATTGATACGCGGATTAATGAACTGTTTACAAAAATGAGTGAGGCCCGGAAAGCACAATCCGGTGCTAAGGTGGATAAGCGCATCGCTGATTTAGAAGCAATCATTGAGAAGATGACCAAGTCGATTGATTGGGAGAAAAGAAACATGGAAAAAGAAGAACGCAACAAGGAGCGTAGCGGTCAGATTTTTCAGGTGAAATTAATTGACGCCAAACTGGAAATTCTCAAATCAAAAATTGCAGAAAAGGAACAAAAGCTGGCTGATGTGCAAAAGACCTTGGCTAGTTTACAGAAACGAA
>JAFMKE010000114.1 GCA_017853115.1 Verrucomicrobiota bacterium | reverse complement strand
TCACTTTCCTCCAAGCCGAGGTATCCGGTATACAATGCCCGTTGATTGTTTTCCTTATCCTTAATAATTTGTTGGGCAGTTGCCATAGGAATTCCACATACAGCAGGTGTCGGATGTAAAGCCTTCAAGGCTTTCGGAGAAGCCTCAAACTGAATATCAGTTTTCAGGTGTTTTAAATGACCAGCTTTTACTTCACATACTTCACTTAGCCTTATGAGTGGAATATTTTCACGAGCTAACTGATTCTTGATGTATTCAGTTACAATCGATTGTTCTTCATATTCTTTGTCTGTCCAAGGCGATATGTCCGTGCTTGATTTGGTGCCAGCCAAAGACATGGTATAAGCTTTATTTCCGTTTGTTTTTAGCAGTAATTCGGGTGTAGCTCCCATCCACATGCCCATTGGAGTATGGGCTAAATAGGCATAAGCTTTGGGGTATTTCGAACACATCTTAACAAAGGTGTTAAAGGGATTGAAATCATCTGGCTTTTCAGCTTTTATCAGGCGAGCTGCAACACATTTAGTGATTTCACCTCTACTTATACATTTTCGTATGAAGTCCACGTAACTTTCAAAATCTGTTTGGTTCATGTATAAAGAAGCAGTTTGTGTAGTAGTGGATGACATTTCGAGGGATTCATTTGGAAGGGAATGGCTTGACCAGTCTTCTGCAGCCAAAAGAAAGCCCTTTAAACGCAATTCATCTCCATGAAATGGTTGAAAGACGTATGTTTTATCGCCCTTGTCATCTGCTATGAAGCTGAATATTTCCGATTCATTCGGATGTTTGAATAAGACAAAATGTCTATTCAATCGCAGCAAATGCTCAATGCCTTTTCTTATTTTATCTAAATCGGATGATTGTTGCTCCATTACCGCCTTTCTTTTCCTCTTCGTATTGCCAAGATTCGATATTTGATCGATATTCTTTTATCAATTGTTGTAATTGTCGCCTTAAGGCTCCAGAACCTTTGCCATGGATAATTTTAATCTCATCTATGCTATTGTATAACGCTTGATCAAAATATTGTTCAATAATCGGACGAGCTTCCTCTTGCATTAATCCCCGAATATCGAAAATAGTTTCAACTTCTACATTTGCACGCTTGGGTCTAGGTGAATGTTGCTTTTTGTCTTGCTTTATAATTTTTTGGAGCTTCTTTAAAGAAATACTTGTCTTCAATCCTCGTACAGCGACTATGGCTTGATTACCGCGCATTTCAATAATTTCACCTTCACTTTCCGACTCGCCAATAAGCACAATATCACCTACTTTAAAATCTCGATTCGCTGTTTTTTGTGTTTTTTCTAAAACACCTTCTTTTTTTGCCAGTATTTCTTTTTTATGACTAACGAACTCTTTTGCCTTCTGAGCAGCAACCTCTTTACTTTTCGCTTTATTTATATCATTTAGTATTTCATTCACTCGAGCTTCAATAGCTTCATTCTTTCCTCGTTCGATTGCAATCAATTGTTCTCTAAGTTCTTGCTGTCTTTCTTGAATTTGAGCATTTAATTTTTCGAACTTTCGAGTGGATTCTTTCAGCTTGGTATTTTCTTTTTTAATATCACTATTTTCTCTTTCCAACTGTTTACGTTCTTTTTCTACTTTGGCAATGAGCTCTTCAAACTTGAGATCAGAATAATCTACATAAGATTTTGCCTCCTCAATAATTTCATGCGGCAATCCACTTTTTTCTGCGATTGCAAAAGTATATGAACTTCCTGGCTTACCTGTTTGTAATTGATAGCTTGGACTCAGGTTTACCTCATTGAAAACCATAGCAGCATTGACAAATCGCTGATCTTGCTCGGCAACCTTTTTTAAGTTGGAATAATGTGTAGTTAACACGCCAAACGCATTTGTTTTGGCTAAGTTTAACATGATAGCTTCCGCCATAGCTGCTCCCAATCTAGGATCTGTTCCAGTTCCAAACTCATCTATAAGATACAATGTTTTTGCATCTGCGTGTTTCAAATAGTACTTCATTAAGAAGAGGTGCGAGCTGTAGGTACTCAATTCATCTTCTATGGATTGTTTATCACCTAGGTCAGCAAACAACTTTTTAAACAAAGTAACTTTTGAATTCTCATCGCAGGGAATGAGCAAGCCAAACTGCACCATGAGCTGCATTAAGCCAATAGCCTTCAGGCAAACCGATTTTCCTCCAGCATTTGGCCCACTAATCAATAAGATATGATGCTTCGCGTCCAGTTCAACATCAAAAGGAATAGTAGGTTTTTTTAATTCTTTATTCTTAAGAAATAATAAGGGGTGAAAGGCTTCTTTATACTGTATTTGGCTCTTGTCATTCAAGGTGGGCATATTGGCTTCCATAGCAGATGCTAAGAGCGCTTTACTTCTTATCAAATCATAACTGGCGAGCAACTCTTGATAGGCTTTTAGCGTTGCGCTGGTTTCGGCGATATCGGCGCTCAATTGTTTGAGAATACGATATATTTCTCGTTTTTCTTCTCGCTCTAATTCAAACAATTCATTATTTAACAATACCGTTTCTTGTGGTTCGATGTAACTGGTTTTGCCTGAATCGGACTCATCGTGAATAATTCCATTAACGCTTCGTTTATTTTCTGCTTGAATGGACAAAACTCTCCTTCCATTTCGAATGCTTTCCTCTGTTTCAGCCAGTTTATTCTCACTTTTTAATGCGCTTAAAATACGGCTAAATACTACCTGGATGGCCCGCGATTTTCCTGCGATATCTTTTCGAATTTTAACTAATTCTGGAGAAGCATCACTGCGCACATTTCCTTCTTCATCAATCAATTGATCGATAGACGTTGGTATTGACTTGTCAATGCTTATTAAGGCAATATTCTTTTTAAGCGTAGCATACTCATCGGGATGTTTTTTGAAAAAGTCATCGATAGCTTCGACTGTTAAAGCCATACTCATAATCTTTCTAAACTGCTTGCCTTCAATTACATTATTGATAATCGCTAGAGATTTTAATTCAGCACTAATGTCATGGTAGTTTTGAGCGGGAAATTTTTGATTATTTTCTATGGCGTCTTTCATTTCAAGCACTTGGCGTAAAATGAAATTTAGTTCATCGATGTGGGTGGAAAAACCATTGGCTTGCAGGGCTTGGCGACCTAAATCACTCAGGCATGCATTATCCAACCATTCTCTTATTTTATCAAACTCGAGAGCACTTTCCGAGTCCTCTGGAAATATGGAAATACCGTAAGTCACGCTTTACGACATTATGTATTCAGCATCTTTGTCTGCTGTAAATCGCATTAAGAAATCAATTCCTTTTTTTATCGGAAGATTTTCATACACAATTTTGTATAAAATCTCGGCCAAAGGGGCTCTATATCCGTATTTTTGAAGGGCACGTACAATTTGAAGTGTTTTAACTCCTTCTGCAACTTCTCCTATGGATTCTATGATCTCATCAAGTTTTTTACCTTCTGCTAACATTAGCCCAACCCGATAGTTTCGACTTTTCGGGCTATTGCAGGTAGCAATCAAATCGCCGATTCCAGCCAATCCTAAAAATGCTTTTTCACTAGCACCTAAGGCTTTAGCGATGAAAATAAGCTCTGCCATTCCTCTTGTAATCAATAAGGCTCTTGCATTTTCTCCGTAACCTAATCCGGTGAGCATTCCAGAGGCAATAGCAATATAGTTTTTAAGCACTCCGGCTAATTCTACGCCGAGTAACTCATTTGAACCATAAACCTGGAAGCGACTACTTTTTAAGGCTTGTTGCCCCATTTCTATGACTTCATTAAAGCTACTCGCAATGACAGTAGCCGCTGGTTGATTTTCTGCAAGTTCTGAAGCTAAATTTGGACCAGCAAGACAACCTACCCGAAGAACGCCTGTTTTAATGGTTATTAACTCTGACATGGTATAAACCTCTTCCTTTTTTAAGGAAACATCAATCGTAATTTTTTTCGGCGTATACAAACCCTTAGTTCCATGAATGAGTACATGTGAAGGCCTTAAATAAGGAGCTAACTCTTCCAGCATTTCAACGAAATTATCAGAAGGTAGAATAGGGAAAAGAAGGTAGCACTCATCCGCTATTTCTTTGAGGTCATTAGTTGCTACTACACGTTCATCCATCGTGTAGGACTTTAGAGTATGTTTGGTATTAATCTCACTTTTTTGATCTTCTGACCGCACATACAAGAGCACATCACCGTTTTGCGCTAATAAATTAGCCACAGCAATACCAAAGCTACCCGCTCCAATTACACCATATTTAGGAGAAATGTTGTTCGAGTCCATACCCCAGTAATCTATTGTGATAAAAATACAAGACTTTCATGTCCTGTGTAATAATATTTCCATTTGTATTCTTCACCAAGGGCATACTTGGATGATAAACACCTAAATTCTTTAGACCATGATTTATAATATCCTCGTTATCGCCTTTAATTCTATCATGCATGCGCAACTTGCCTTCTGCAAACAAATCAATAATTTTTTCTTTGATGGAGTTGAATTCGACTTTAAATTCTTCAAAGTCGATTTCTATTTCATCGACCGGGACTCTGAGTAATTGATATAAGTCTAGATTACTGAACTCTTTTTGGATCATTTCAAATGCTACAAAGGACACTAAATGACTACTTAAAACCGTGTTTGCAGTTAAAAATTGCTTGACAATTTTATCTCCCAAAATGCTTGTGTATACTTGGTCGCGCTGCTTGTCATCCGTCATTACTCCATTGCGCGTGAAGTAATCTTTTATACTTACCGCTTGGCCTATATTGTTGATACTGTTGCCATCAAAATTCACCTCATTTCCTACTACATCCATTGGATTGCCAAAGGAAATCGTCATGCCTGGATTAGCTGTAATCACCTTAAATATCAACTTGAGCAATTTATAAGAAGTACTGAAATCATTTCGCTCTGCAATGAATTGTTCTTTCCCTTCATACGAAAGATGTTGATCGATCAATGAGGCTGCTTCAATCACAAAGTGATAGTTCAATACTACTGGTACAACGTATATTTTCTTGGCTGTATCCTCCTGAAAGTTTAACAGATTTTGCCGTTGAGCTTCTAAGGCTGTACCCAGCAATCCTAGTTTTAGTTTTTTCTCAATTTGTCCTGATCGACTTCTGGTTCCTCCAGGAAAAAACAAAGAATGAGCACCACGGGTAATGGCTACGGTGCTGTAATTTTTCAATAGCTCCAAATAAGGTTTATTTTTTCGTCGCCTATCGAGTTTATAGGCACCTAAATCATTTAGCCATCTCGATAGAATTCCTATGGTAAATAAGTTGATTCCTGCACCATAAGTCATTGCAGGTAAACCAATAATGTCGATAACTAAACCAATAGTAGGAGAGTCAATATTACTAAAATGGGTAGGGACTATGATAACAGTACCTTTTTTGGCTAAATTTCTGATATGGTCAATCGGGCCAGAAATGTTAAACTTATCATAAATCGTTTTTTTGCTATTAAAAAGAAAACGAAACTTATTACCTGGAGAGGCATTCATCAAACGACTAAATAGAAAGGGTAGAGCACGCCTTGCGATACTATATTTCTTAATGTCGAAGTTTGCAACTATTTCATTCGCGTAAAAATCAAGAATGGATTGGAGGATTTTTTTGTCGGTCTTATACTTCTTCTTATCATCTTCGATTTTATCACTAAGGAGTATTTGTCGTTTAATCTCGCTCCAGAAGATCCTCTCCTCGGGTGTATCACTTTTCCATGGTTCTTTGGTGAGTCGATTCTTTTCTTGATATAATACGCTCTTTAATTCACTATGCAATTTATCAGCGCTATCGTAGGTTTCGAGTAAACTATCAACAGTCTTAGAAATGGTTTCTGAGAGAAATGATTCTTTGTCCTGACTGAGCTTGTAAATCGGCCATTCAGCTATCTCTGGGATAACCGGATCTAATCGATTTTTAACTTTTTGGTGTTCGTCCATGT
>JAFMKE010000016.1 GCA_017853115.1 Verrucomicrobiota bacterium | reverse complement strand
ATTTACTCCCATAAGTTTTAATAAAAAAACCCCGTTATTCGGGGTTTTTTTATTCGGGTTGAATAATTTTTAAACCTTCTTCATGTAAATATTTACACCCTTCTTTAGGCGAAACTCAACAAGGATTCCATTTTCATAGTGGTAATAATTGTCACCACCCTCTATCACCGTTTTATATACACCATCACCTTCATACTGAATGGGAACGAAAACATTCAAACGCTCAACATATACTTCATCTACACCAACAGGCTCTTCAAAAAAAAGCCGTGTAGTGGTGTAAGTTATGCGCTTTTGAACAGGCAGCTTCTTTTCGTTTTCGATGTAATAGTGCCTACCGCCTTCATATACAATTTCTACCTTCTGAATGTCGCCATCCTTTTCTCGCATCAAATTGCAGCTTGTTAATGTTTTCGTATCATACGACAAATTAATATCTGTCAAGGATGTGCGATTTTTGAACATTACATTCGCTTCCGCTTGGGTATACAACCTATACTGAACCTGACCACCTGCAATCTGCTTGACTGTGGCTTCTCCTTTCCCAATTGATTTCCCGAAAAGGATTATATCATATTCGAAGGATTGCGCTGAAACATTAAGCACTGCAAGAGCAGATAAGCACAAAAAAACATACTTATGCATAGGTGTTTTTTTCTGTCTAATTTAGGGAATAAAGCTTCGATAATCTAACGGCTACTTCACGGATTTATTCTTTGAAATCTCGACATACTCTATTATCTTCCCAGCTATGTCAATTCCCGTAGCTAACTCAATTCCTTTTAAACCTGGCGAGGAATTTACTTCTAAAATTAAAGGCCCGCGAGCAGATTGCAGCATATCAACCCCAGCAACTTTCAAGCCCAGTGTTTTCGTGGCTACTATCGCGGCTTCTTTTTCTTCTGGACTTAAGTTAACGATTTCGGCTTTACCCCCTCGATGTAAGTTAGAACGAAATTCACCTTCTTGACCCTGTCTTTTCATAGCACCAACTACTTGATCACCTACAACAAGAGCGCGAATATCAGCACCCTTGGCTTCCTCTATAAATTCCTGCACAATTACTCTTGCTTTCAAGCCGTTAAATGCCTCTATAACTGAACTTGCCGCTTTTTTCGTTTCAGCTAAAACCACACCCAAACCTTGAGTACCTTCAAGCAATTTAATAACTACCGGAACACCTCCCACCTGTTTTATAATTTCTGAACTATCATTCGAAAAATTAGTAAAAGTTGTTTTCGGCATTCCTAAACCAGCCGTTGATAAAAGTTGCATACTCCGTAACTTATCTCGGGATCGAACTAAACTCTGCGATGTTACTGTTGTAAAAACTTTCTGCATTTCAAATTGTCGAATCACGGCTGCGCCATAATAAGTAACCGAAGCACCAATTCTTGGAATGATAGCATCAACATTTTCCAAGGGCAGTTTGTCATACAATAAGTGGGGATTGTTTTTTTCAATCACAATATTGCACTTCAAATGATCCAGCACATGCATTTCATGTCCGCGTTCAAGACCTGCCGCATACAATTGTTTTGTTGAATACAAATTTCGGTTTCTTGATAGAATAACTATTTTCATTTTTCACTTCACTTTACAAATAGTGCCTTAAAGGACTAAAATTTAACTTTTTTCTTTTTCCGTTTGGTATACGTCCAAGACAAGTTGGACTTCGAAGTATCAATAATAAAATTGTTGTTTAGGAGTTTCCTTCCCAGCAATATGGGGAATTTCATATCTTCTCGCTTACTTAAGGTAAACTCCGTCTCATAAAATTCATCAAAAAGCTTGATTGTAGTTTTCACTACATACCTGGTTTGCTTTTCGCCATTACTACTTTTAACATGACTCTTTCTATACTTCGCTGATTCGATTAGGTGGCCCGTATACATCGGGTGATTGGGATTCAATAATATAAATTGAAGATATTTCCCCTCCTTCTTTTTGACCACTTTCACATCATGGCAATCAATCGTGCTTCTGTATGCTCCCGAATCAATCTTTACCGGTACAGCACTTATTCCCCAATCGGGGAAATCAACCTTATCCGATTTACCAATTAATCTTTTCAAGCTCCTCTTCATTAATCTTGCTTTTCTAAAAACGGATAAATATCGCTTTGTGTAAATCGAACATTTTTAAGCACAGATTCATGCCCCGTGTAGTTAAACTTGTACCTATATAGTGACCATTTCCCATCTACATATTCCAAGGCTGTGCAGTTCTCTGTCCAGTCTCCGCTATTTAGGTAAGTTATCTCTTTTTTATTTTCAAGCGAAACAACTTTGGTGATACCTGGTCGGTGCACATGGCCGCAAACAAGCGTATCTATATTTTTCTGTGCTGCTTCCTCAATATATTGCTGTTCAAATTCATTTCCCTTTTTAATCGCTGACTTCGTTTTATCCTTGAGAGACTTTGAAAAATTCGTTTGCTTTCGCACACCCAAGAATTTCTCCCACTCATTGATAAAACGATTAAAACCTACAACCTTGTCAAACGCTTTTCCAGCACCAATGGCAATACTTCGAATGGATCCTTTAACTGATTTGTCGTTTTTATCACCGTGCATAAACCATGTTTTATTCCCGTCTAAATCAAGGAAAAGTTCGTTTTGTATATGCACATTGTGAAAGTTAAATCCATCGAATTGCTTCATGTAGTCATCATGATTCCCTGGCAAATAATAAATAGGCACATCATCAGTCATCAGATTAAAAAAGTAGCTGAGTATTTTCGTATGCTTCTTTGGCCATTTTTTCAAATCCAATAACCAAAAATCTATAATATCCCCATTGAGAATTAACATTTTTGGCTTTACTGATTTCAAGTACTTATACAAGCGTCCAACCCGGCACTGATTGGTGCCCAAATGCAAATCACTCAATACTAATATGTCTATACTCCTTGCCATTCGTATTAGTATAAAGATAAACGATATAATCAGATTTCTACCTATTAATTCTATTGAGAAAAATTGCTTAACTTGACCGAAACAAAATAATAATCTAATAGATGAACATCTGGTTGTTAAATGCTTTAGTTGTGTGGGTTTCGGTCAGTACCCTATACCTCCTTTCGCGACTATTAAAGCGTAATGACATCATGGATATTTTTTGGGGACAAGGCTTCTTCATTTTAGCACTAATCAACTTTTCACTTACCGATTATCGGCCAACATACAAATGGATTTTGCTTTTTCTAATTGCCCTTTGGGCCTTTCGCTTGAGTATACACATCCTTGTTAAAAATAGGGGGAAGTCTGAAGACTTCAGATACAAACAATGGCGCGAGGAATGGGGGAAAACGGAATGGTGGCGAAGCTATCTGCAAATCAACCTGTTGCAAGGTTTCTTCATGTACATTGTTGCCTTACCTATATTCTCTGTAATGCAGGTTCCGTTTATCCCGGGCAGCTTTCCGGTGAATGAGATTCTAATCGCTCCAACCGTAATTGCTTTTGTTGGATTTAGTATAGAAGCGCTAGCCGATTATCAAAAAAGTATATTTAAAAAATACAATCCTGAAGGAATTATGAAAACTGGTTTATGGCGCTACAGTCGGCACCCTAACTATTTCGGTGATGCGCTATTTTGGTGGGGTATTGGAATGTTAGCTTTCTTGTTTGGGTCTTTCATCCTTGGATTAATAAGTGCAATAACGATGAACGTGCTGCTCCGCTATGTTTCAGGAGTTCCGATGCTCGAAAAAGCAAAGAAAGGCAATGAAGCTTTTGAAGCATACAAAAAAGAAACACCGATTTTTATACCGTTTCTTCGACCTTAGTCTTTTTTCTTTAACATGGTGAAAAGCAAAAAGCCTATCGGACCAAAAAATAAGGTTAGTGCTAAAGACGGCCACTTTAGGGCATTTGAAATATTTTCTTCCAAACACTTCCTGGCAATCCAGGTACCAACAAAAAGGTCAAACACGAGATAATGAGCCCAAGCAGCTAGCAGCACCTTATCATTCAGAAAAGCGATACGAAGATCTGCCAATGACCCCATTCCGCCTTCACCGCTAAAATTTTCCACCGTTCCCCAAACAATGAATAAGGTATAGAATACCGCTAAGGCTAGATGAACTCGGTAGGTAAACAAAAGCTTTTGAGTAATAGGCTTAGAAGCAAAAAATGCCAGCAGAATCCAAAAAGGAATCACACTGGCATTTAAGATTGTATAGGCAAGCTCCATTAGTTAATAAAGCGCTGAGTTTTTGTTTTGCCTTGACTTACCGCTTGGAGGAAGTAAATACCTTTAGCCCCTTCAAAAGGAATATTTAACTGTTGCTTCCCTGAGTGTAGAAAGTAATCTTGATTTGCAATCAACTGTCCCATTGCATCATAAATATAAAAGTCAAAGGAACGTGCGTTTTCAACATCTATATTGAACACCACCGATTCATTTGACAGTGGCGAAATAATTTGAATATCTTCAGCTAGTACGCGCTCAAAAATATTTGTTCCAGTAGTATCTTGTGGCTCTGTTGCTACCGCGGTAAAGCTAAAAGATTTGGTTAAAATAGAATCTCCATTTGTTTGCAAGTTATTGTTGGAAAGATTCGCAATACTGAAAACCGTCAACTCCAAAGAATCACTCGGAGCTGTCCATTCGAAATCCCAAGAACTCACACCCAAAGAATTGGTGTGACCCACATAGCGCTTACCACCTGGACCGTTCGAAACCTGAGCATCGCCAGAGCTGGTAGACAAAGTTCCCGCCATTTGGCCAGCTTCATCCAAAATAGTCAAAGAGAAGCCGTTTCGTGCCTTTGCATTAGCAATCGTAAACGTCATAGTATAAGTTTCCCCTGGAGTATATAAAAAACTTGCGTCCAAGGCTGAACCATTAGCGGTAATTTGCAGACGATCTGCAAGGGTTTCAACTAGAGAAAATGAACTATGACAACCCGAACGCGCACAAGAGTTCTCTCCCGGTGCGTTGGTGTGAGCTACTGGGGCAAAGTTTCTGTTAGAATAAGAGATGCTTCTAAAAACACCAAAAGTGAAAGCTGATACAATCAGGACTGCAAGTAAACGTTTGTTCATAGAGTTAAATTTTGTGGAAAGTTAGGCATTAAAAGTAAAAATGCCAAGCAGATTCACCTACTTGGCATTTGAACACTTCTTTATCTAGAAAGTTTAAGCTAACTCGATTACCATCGCGCTTGCTCCACCTCCACCATTACATATGCCCGCTGCACCTTTAGTTTTTTCTTTCACTTTTAAGGCAGAAATCAGCGTACAAACAATCCGAGCACCAGAAACACCGATAGGGTGACCGATAGATACACCTCCACCAAAAACATTCGTTTGTTCGTGTTTGATATTTAACAATTTCATATTTGCTAAAGCCACTACTGAAAATGCCTCATTAATTTCAAACAAGTCAATATTATCCGTGGTCAACCCAGCTTTAGCCAGAGCTTTCGGAATCGCCAGCGCTGGCGTTGTTGTGAATTCCACAGGTTCCTGAGCTGCATCCGCATAACTCAATATTTTAGCAATTGGCTTAACACCCAAGGCTTCCATTTTTTCTCTACTCATCAAAACCAATGCTGCAGCACCATCATTTAAATTCGACGCATTGGCTGCTGTCACTGTTCCTTCTTTACCAAATGCAGGACGCAACATGGGAATTTTGTCATAACTTACTTTGGAAAAGTCTTCATCTTTATCCACTACAATGGGATCACCTTTGCGTTGTGGAATTTCCACTGGAACAATTTCATCCTTGAACCACCCATTCGCTGTAGCCGCGGCTGCCCTTTTATATGATTCGATCGCGTAAGCATCTTGGTCCTCGCGCGTGAATTCATATTTACTCGCACAAATATCACCACAAACACCCATCATATCACCATTATACGGATCTTGCAAACCGTCACGAACTATAGCATCTATGAACGTTTGATTACCATATTTGATGCCGAAACGAGCATTTTCGACCATAAAAGGTGCGTTACTCATACTTTCCATACCACCACAAACAACTACATCTTGATCGCCCAAGGCGATGGCTTGTGCACCAAACATTATAGCTTTCATACCAGAAGCACATACTTTGTTGATGGCTGTGCAAGGTACTTTGTGCGGAATCCCAGCCTTCAATGCTGCTTGACGAGCAGGTGCCTGTCCCGTGTTAGCCTGTAAAACATTACCCATAAACACTTCTCCAACTTCAGCAGTCTCAATACCTGCGCGCTTGACTGCTTCTTTAATAACAATCGCTCCAAGGTCAATAGCCTTTAAGGAGGATAATCCTCCACCAAAACTACCATTCGGTGTTCTTGCCATACTTACAATAAATACTTCTCTCATATCTAATTTATTCATTGATTAATTAAGGATAAATCTAGAGAAATCTTTTCTCTCGAGTTTAAGTGCGAATTTACGTTTTTTTTTCAACCTGATAGGTTCATGAACCTGTCAGGTTGAAAAAACAAAAAAGGCCAAATGATATTACTCATTCGACCTCTTTTACCCAAAACAAACAAGATTTAAAGTGCTGCTATATAATTCGCTAATTCTGAAACATCATACGAAAAAGCTAAAGCATTCGAAACGATGAAATAATTTTGCGGGTCAATTGTTTTTGAATACGCTGATTTGGCAACTTGCAGTTGATCACTGCTAAACGTGAACAAATCTACCAGCTCTAACACCTGTTGAGAAGTGAAGTAGTTATGCGCCAGTGCTTGCATAAAGACTTGTTGCTGACTCGAACTGAACCATTGCGACTGAATCGATTGTTTCAACTGCTGGAATGTAGCAGGATCCATAGCTTGCGGGCCTACTGGCACAGGAATTTGTGTATATCCAGAACAACTTGGCGGTGAAACATTCCAATGCGTATTCATACCTGGCATGTAACTCCCAACTTGATTAGATTGTCCAGAATAAGAATAGTAATAATTATCAAACAAATTATTACTCGGTTGGCCATAATTTGGTGTCTGCTGCAAGACGGTCATTTGTTGGATGTACAGTTGATTTTGAAAAACCAAGGCATCAATAGACTGATTAGGAGCAACCTGAATATACCCGTTGAACAGAGCTTGTTGATTTCCACTCAGATAATTCCAAGGATGGATTGAACGAAGCAATTGGAGATGGTGATTGCCTGGTTGTAGCTCAGTGATAGATACAGTTGATACTCGTTCGGCAAGTAATTGACCATTAAGAATTACGTCAAAAAATGTTTGATTAGCACTTTGGATATTCAACTCAGAGCGCTGTGCATGAATGGAGAAAACAACAAGAATTATTGTAATCGTTAAAAATACCTTTTTCATAAAACCTCCAACTTTTTTAGTGAGTAATACACTTCAAGTTGCAAGCGCTGTGCCAAAATTTAGATGCGTAGTTTAACGAAGCGTCAAATGATTTATTTAACAACTATTTTTTCAACTTTAAGCTCCTTATCGAAAGTAAGCACAAGAAAATAAATTCCCGATTTTAGTGCACTTACATCAATCTTCAATTTTTTATCAATCAGTACTTCTTGCTCTCTGCCTTGCATGTCAAACAATTGTACTGCCGCTGGTTGCGTTTGGGTTTCTACATTCACTATATCCCAGCTTGGGTTAGGAAAAACTTTTACATCTATCTCATCAGCATTTACAGAGACAATATCTGTTGGAGATTCTTGGTAAATTTTAACATAATCAATGAGCATGTCAGCCTGACTAAATCCGGGATCTAAACTTCCTGAAATACCACCAATCGCCAGGTTTAATAAAAGATACTGATCCTCATCAAATGGCCAGGTATTTTCATCTTTTACAGCGGGGTTGTACGTATAGAAGATTGTACCATCCAATAGAAATGTAATTTCATTGGGAGACCAGTTAAGAGAGTAAACATGAAAATCATTAGCGAGATCAGAAGCAATGGTTCCTCCGCCATTGGGATTTCCAGCAAAACAACATGGCGTATGTATGGAACTCTTTATGTAATTGATATTTTGATTAGGGAAAATGCCATGTTCCATGATATCGATTTCTCCGCAATAAGGCCATGTTTTTGTTCCGAATTGAGAGTCCCAAAATGCCCCATCCTCATCAATATTTTTACCTAAAGTCCATATGGCTGGCCAAGTACCTGATTCGATTGGGATTTTTGCACGAACATCCACCCTGCCGTAGGTGAAAGCAAATTTAGAATTTAAACGCGCTGAGGTATATTCTTTTGTCAACCCTTGGCTCGTGTAAGACTCTTTTTTTGCAACAATGTTTAAGTATCCCAAATTATCTACAAACGAATTATCTAAACGATCCGTGTAGTGCTGTTCTTCGCCATTGGCCCAACCCACCCCTGGGATAATTACTTGCGTTTGGTGATACCATTTCGATACATCGACACTTCCTGGAATGTCAAACTGGTCCTCCCAAACCAAAGTGGTGTATTCAACATCTAACTGCGGTATCTCTACTTCACTTGAATCGTAATCGATTGCGTCTACCAAAAATGTCCCTGTTGAAATTTGTCCTCCGTCAATAAAAATAACCAACCGATTATATTGCCCTGTGGCATTCACTGCAGTTACTCCATCAGCACTCAATACCGCTTGCGAAAAATTGAATACAATTTCATCCGTCCACGTATTCGATGGAGCAATATTTTGAGTAACCTGAACAGGCGCATTCAAGCCACTTTCAAGTTTTAAAACTATCGAATGGGGATTTGAATCAAAGGCATAAAAAGATAAAGAAATCGAATTTTGAAAAGTTAAATCAACGGGTTGGGATAAATCGATAAAAAACCCTTCCCAATTATCGAAACCGTAATTTTCACATTGCCCAACGTCATTAGAAAAATCAGTTGGATCCGTTCCAATCGTAAAACTACTTCCAAGGAATGGAGTAAAGTTATCATTCGAATCTGAAAAATCTATAGGCAACTGCTGTGCGTTCACATAGCTAGACAAAACAGTCAAAATCAATATTGTTTTTAAAAAATTCAATCGCATACTTTTCGCTTCTTTTCTTTGCTCAATAGATTCTCACTGACTTAAACCGTATCACCCTACAAAAGTTCTAACTTTTCGGGTATTTTCTCAAAGAATTCTGCATTTCCTCGCCTATTTGAAAAGTAAGCATGTGCCAAAACATGATAAAATCGGAAGCCAAACTGTAGAAAGGATATTTAAATGTGGCAGGTTTATTTTTTTCAAAGAAAAAATGACCAAACCAAGCAAAACCGTATCCTGCTAAGGGTAAAAACCAAAGCAAATTATATTGCCCTTTTACAATGGCCAAAACAATAATTACAAACAGTAAAGATGTCCCTATAAAATGAGTAATTCTTGTGCTAAGTAAACTATGCTCACTTAGATAGTAAGGGTAAAAATCTTTGAGCGAGTTAAACTGAGGTGTTTCTGTCATAAGCAACAAGTTTACGCTAAAATAGAGAATAATAATCAGTCTTAAAACATAAGAAAGAATTAAAACCGAAACAGTATATAATATTAAAAGCCTTATTCATCCAGAATTTGTGCTACAATTTGTAAACCAGCAGCTTCTATCTTATGCTTTCCTTGATAGGGATGAACGCGTACCGGAAATCGTTTGGATTCGATCAGCTTCTTTACTTTAGTCACTTGAGATTCGCTGACTAAAGCATCATTATCTCCATATATCAAATGAAATTCCAAAACTTCAGGCAGAACTTGCCAATGCAAATCATGCGCGGGAGCACCACCGTATAAAAGAAGCTTCGTAAAGCTGAGATAAGGATTACAAACTAAACGACTGGCGGTTGCTGCACCTTGAGAGAAGCCAAGACAAACAAATTCAACATTTCTGCTTGGAAGTTGAGCTTTTATATCCAAGACCACTTGCTCCAAATAACGCATGGTATCCAAAATTTCATTCTCTCGTTCAAGGCTTGTCATCCAGCTCGAACTTGGATCAGAGGTGAAATCTTTCCAATAAAATTTAGATAAACCTTCCGGTGCCAGGATGAGTAAATCATCCCGTTTTAACTCACTAAAAGCTTCGAGGAAATTATCTCCGTTTTGCGCGTAACCGTGTAGGACAACGAGCACTGTTTTTACCTGTTCATCGGGTTCTTTTGACAAAAAATACCGTGCAGTTCGACGAACTTGAATATATTTTTTCAGCATTTCTACGAAGCTAATAAAATTTAGCTTTTTTCGCATATCCTTTTTACTTTTACCCTCTCATGAGCAATTCTTCACCACTTTCAAAGAAAATTGGCATTTTAGGCGGTGGTCAACTCGGTCGGATGTTTATCGAAAACGCCCTGCGCTACGATGTAGAAATTCACATTCTCGATCCCTCTGCAAATGCCCCCTGCGCGCATTTAACCAAACATTTTGTACAAGGTGATTTTCGAGATTATCAAACGGTGATAGATTTTGCTAAAAACCTCGATGTACTTACCATTGAAATCGAACATGTAAATACCGAGGCTTTATATAAGATAGAGGAAGATGGTGTACAAGTTATCCCAAATGCTCAAGCCATCGAAACGATCAAAGATAAGGGCTTACAAAAACAATTTTATCAAGACTACGAGATTCGCAGTTCACTTTTTAGGCTAGTTAATAGCCAAGAGGATTTAGCTCAACATACTTCTTTTTTACCTTTCTTTCAAAAAGCTCGAAAGGATGGCTATGACGGCAAAGGGGTTTTAGCCATGAACAGTACAAGTGATTTCGAACACGGTTTTGACGTGCCTTCCGTGTTGGAGAAAAGTGTTGATATTGAAAAAGAGATTTCCGTCATTGTAGCTAAAGACCAATTAGGAAATCTTGCTTTATATCCTATTGTAGAATTGGTTTTCGACCCCGTTTACAACTTGGTTGATTATTTGATAGCTCCTGCTGAAATCACCGAACAACAAGCTAAAAAAGCTAAAGATTTAGCGCAGCGGGTTTGTCAAGGATTGAACTCTCCTGGATTATTTGCTGTAGAAATGTTTCTTAGTAAAGAAGGTGAAATCCTCGTCAATGAAACTGCCCCACGCGCGCACAACAGCGGGCACCACACCATTGAAGCGAGCATATCTTCGCAGTTTGATCAACATTTACGTATCCTTTTAGGCTTGCCATTAGGTAGCACAAACAGCTATCCTTGTGCAGCAATGGTAAATATAGTTGGTAGCGAAGGACATACAGGGAAAGCTCTATACCTAGGTATTGAAAAGCTGAGTGAATTGGAAAATGTATATGTACATCTCTATGGAAAAGAAATAACAAAACCAGGCAGAAAGATGGGGCATGTTTCTGTTTTAGGTAATAATCGTGAAGAAGTTATTGCGAAAATTGAGCAAGTTAAGTCAGCAGTGCAGGTAATTGCCGAGTGATATCGTCTGACTGATTTTTTTTACCTTTGAAAAAAGCGACAATTATGATAGGAATTATTATGGGTAGTGAAAGCGATTTGCCCATCATGCAAGAAGCCGCCAACGTACTAACTGAACTCAATGTACCTTATGAGTTAACTGTAGTTTCGGCACATCGCACACCAGAACGCATGGTAGCTTATGCTAATTCAGCCAAAGAAAGAGGAATCAGGGTGATTATTGCTGGAGCTGGTGGAGCCGCTCACCTCCCAGGCATGGTTGCATCGCTTACTTCTTTGCCTGTTATTGGTGTACCAATTAAGAGTAGTAATTCTATCGATGGATGGGATTCAGTATTATCCATTTTACAAATGCCTGGAGGCGTGCCCGTTGCTACCGTGGCTTTAAATGGAGCCAAGAATGCGGGTATTCTAGCAGCTCAAATCGTTGGTGCCTTTACCCCAGCAATTGGCGAACGAATTGACAATTATAAAACAGCGTTAAAAAACAAAGTGATTGGCTCAGTTGAGCATTTAAAAAGCAAGTATCCGAATTCCTTCGACTAATTCCTTATTTTATCTCTTAAAGCCAAGTATACTGCCCAGAAATGAGCCATACTTCCGGCCAACACAAATACATGCCAAACTGCATGATAGTACCAAATTTCTTGGTCGTGATAAATAAAATAAGTGCCGAAGGTGTAGGCTATCCCACCAAGCAATAATAAGATTAAAACCGGCGGTTTTAGTTTGAGCAAGGCCGGCTTAATAAGCAGAAGTCCAATCCACCCCATCCCAATATACACCAAGAGAGTAAATACAAAAGGGATATTTTCACTAACCAACTGCATGGTAACACCAATAGCGGTAAGCGCCCAAACTAAAATCAATAAAAACTTCCCCAGTTTACTGCGAAAATAAATCAACAGAAAAGGAGTATACGTTCCGGAAATAAGCAAATAGATCGAAAACAAATCGAAGTGATGTAAAATATCTCGGGTCACTTTGTCCGGCATAGCATGAAACAATGTGGAGGAAAGATATACCGCCAACAAGCCGAAGGAAAAGATAACTGAACTCGTAATCTTCCGATTATATGCGGTGTACACAGCTGTGGCAATCAACATAGGACATAAAACCATAAAAATTAAAACACCTACACCATGCGTAAGTGAATTAGCTATATTTTCAGCATAAGGGTAATCGGCAAAATTCATCTTAATTCTTTTTAAAATATTTTATATCCAAGGCATTGAAAGCACTTGGTTTCGCTCCCGTTATGCCTTTGTGCGTGAGTCGAATCAGCTCATCATAATACAAAAAAACCACCGGGGCTTCGTCTATAAGTATACTGTCCATTTTTTCATATAAAGGCAATCGATCACTTAAATCGCCAAAAGAGAATGCATCGCGATACAAACTATCATAGCTCGCATTCGAGAAGTGCGTATAATTCGGCGGTGCTCCATTTTTGCTGTAAAACAAGCTTAAATAGTTTTCTGCATCCGGGTAATCAGCAATCCAACTTCCTCGGAAGAAATCAACTTGCCCACTCACCATCCATTCTCGAAGCAGCGATGGCTGCACGACTTCTACCTTAAGCTTTAGTCCAACTTTTTCAGCCTCGTTAGCGATGTACAAAGCCATATCCTTGTATGTTTCATTGGTATTTAACACGACCTCTTCCCCCTGATAATTAATGGACTCAAGTAGTTCTTTTGCTTTATCCGGATCATAGGTATAACCGATAAATTCATTTTCATGAAAAGGTGGAAGTCCATAGGGAATAAAGCCATTGTTCGCCGGAAAACCGATACCCTTTCGCAAGTACTTTATCATATTTTGCCGATCAAAACAATAGTTAAGCGCTTGGCGGAAAGCTTTTTCCTTCACCCATTTTTGCTGTCCATTTAGGTTAAATCCAAGGTATTCCGTATTGAGAAATGGCGCTTTAAAAAGTACAAGTTGATCATCCCAAGACTCCAACAAATTGCCATTTTCATTTAGAATATCATTAACAAAACTCTTGTCAACTCCTGAAATCATATCTAGGTCACCCTTCATAAAACTCAAGAATTCCATTTTCTTACTTTCCATGAAGCTTACTTTGAAGCCATCTACATAAGGAAGTGTTTCTCCATTTTCATCTTTTTCAAAATAATTGGGGTTCTTTAAACCAACCAAAGCCGTTCCCTCCTCCCAAACTTTGAATTGAAAAGGACCTGTTCCGACAGGATGTGCTCGAAAATCTTTGCCGTAAAATTCCACTGCCTCATGTGGAACAACAAAACAATATGGCATACTGAGAATGCCCAAGACTGGACCAAAGGGCTGCTGCAAATTAAGTTGAAACGTGCTATCATTAAGCGCCACAAAGGGAGACTTTTCGCGAACTAAACCATTAAAAATCCAGGAGCCCGATGAAGCAATGCGTTCGTCAATTATCCGTTCAAAACTATACACCACGTCGTGCGCAGTAAGTTGCCGAGAACCATTTTCAAACACCTCGTTTTCATGAAAGTAAACATCAGTTCTGAGATGGAAATTAACCTGCAAACCATCTTGACTGAAATCCCAGGATTTGGCTATTGCTGGTTGAATCAATAAATCCTTATCCAATTGTACTAAGCCATTATAGAATTGACTTGCGGCCCAAATATTGGCTTGATTTTTAGCAAATGCAGGATCAAGGGATGTGATACCTGAGGTCTGGTTATATTTAAAAATTTTTAAATCTGTATGCCGATCAGGTGAACAAGACCAGATTGTGGATAAACCAAAGAGGAAAACAAGGAATAAGTGCCTCATGAATGGTAAATTTAGACAAAGTTGAAAGAATTTCGCATTCTCCTTTCAAATGTTTGCAATGCGTTAATTAATAAATAGCGTAAGGATTTTTGCTGGAGCTAAATTGCGTATCTTTACGCGTTCAAACAAGAGAAAAAATTGTTATGAAATATACCTATTACGGACATGCTTGTTTTGGAATAGAAGTAGCGGGTAAACATTTATTGTTTGATCCTTTTATTCGGGAAAACGAACTGGCGAAAGATATTCAAATAGAGGATATTCAGGCAGATTATATTTTCCTATCACATGGCCACTTCGACCATGTAGCGGATGTGGTGGAGATAGCTAAACGGACCCAAGCGACAGTTGTAGCAAATTTTGAGATTTACACTTGGCTTGGCAAACAAGGCGTAGATAATGCTCATCCAATGAATCATGGTGGTTCTTGGCGCTTTGACTTTGGAAAAGTGAAAATGGTGAATGCGATTCACTCAAGCGAATTACCTGATGGAAGTTATGGTGGCAACCCTGCGGGATTTGTTTTTACCACGGAAGAAGGGAATTTTTATTATGCCGGAGATACTGCTTTGCATATGGACATGAAACTTATTCCCATGACATCAGGAAACTTACATTTTGCGATTCTTCCTATCGGCGACAACTTCACGATGGGCATAGCTGATGCAATAATTGCGGCAGATTTCGTTAAATGTGATCGTGTTATTGGTGTGCACTATGATACTTTTGGTTTTATAAAGATAGATCAGGATAAAGCGAAGGTCTTGTTTGCGCAGCATGGAAAAGAATTAATATTAACTGACATAGGACAAACGATAGAATTATAATTTATGAGTGCACGAATAATCAGCTTTGCCAATCAAAAAGGTGGTGTAGGGAAAACATCTTCAGCTATTAATTTAGCCGCTAGTCTGGGTGTTTTGGAATATAAAACTTTGCTAATTGATGCAGATCCACAAGCTAATAGCACATCGGGATGTGGTTTTGACCCTAATCATATTACAACGAGCATATATGATTGTATGGTAGGTGACAAACGAGCAAAAGATATCATCCTAAAAACTGAGACTCCTAACCTCGACTTGCTGCCAGCCCATTTGGATTTGGTTGGTGCTGAAATTGAGTTAATTAATCACCCAAACAGGGAAAAGGTGCTCAAAGCGGCATTAAAAGATTTGATTAGCAAATATGATTTCATCATAATTGATTGTTCGCCTTCCTTAGGCCTGATCACCGTTAACGCATTGGCAGCTTCTGATTCGGTGATTGTGCCAGTGCAATGCGAATATTTCGCTTTAGAAGGCCTGGGTAAGTTATTGAATACAATAAAAATTGTTCAAAATCGTATTAATCCTGCATTGGAAATCGAAGGCATTTTGTTAACCATGTACGATCAACGATTACGTTTATCCAATCAGGTGTTGGAAGAAGTGAGAAAACATTTCCAAGATTTAGTTTTTGACACAATTATTAACCGTAATACGCGCATAGGCGAAGCACCGAGCTTTGGCAAACCCATTGTGATGTACGATGCAGATAGTACTGGAGCAAGAGATTATATGAATCTGGCGCGTGAGGTTATTCAATTGACTGATCGATCAGATATTTCAGGTAGTGAAAAAATATTAGACTTAGAGAATGAGCAAGAGTAAAGAAGCATTAGGTAAAGGTATTCGCGCTTTGCTGAGCAGCATTGATGATGAAGCTACGCAAGTGGGTCGGAGCAAAAAAAGTGGCAATTACGAGCAGACAGGTTCCGTGGTTAAAATCCCATTGGATCAAATTGAAGTAAATCCTTTCCAGCCGCGTGTAGAATTTAATGAAGAGGCTTTAAATGATTTAGCAGAATCAATCAAAATCCACGGGGTGGTTCAACCCATAACTGTTCGTAAATTAGGAAATAAAAAATTTCAGCTTATTGCGGGTGAGCGAAGACTCCGGGCCAGTAAACTAGCCGGGATGGCTGATATTCCCGCCTATGTTCGGATGGCGAATGACCAAGAAAGTCTTGAGATTGCCTTAATTGAAAACATTCAACGAGAAGATTTAAACGCTTTAGAAATCGCTTTGAATTATCAACGTCTATTGGATGAATGCGAATTGACTCATGAAGACTTATCCAAGCGTTTAGGTAAAAGTAGAACTGTTGTGACGAATTATCTTCGTTTGTTGAAATTGCCACCAGATATACAAAGTGCTTTAAAAAGTAAAAAAATCAGTATGGGACATGCCCGCGCGCTCGCAGGTATTGAAGATTTGGTTTTTCAGCTTTATGCTTTCAAGGAAGTACTGAAGAAAGGTTTGTCGGTTCGTCAAACAGAAACTTTAGTTAAACAAGGGCAAGCCAAAACCAAATCACCGAGTGGTGCTAGAAAACTTCCATTGGCCTACCAAAAGTTACAAGATCGTTTGGCGAGTAACTTGAGTGCGAAAGTTCAAATCAAACCGAAAAAAGATGGCAGTGGTGAAATTGCCATATACTTCCACAACGACGACGATTTGGAACGCTTAAGCGAATTTCTCGAAAGCTAAGATTAAGACTATGCGGCTTGTTTTGCTTTCATGTACCTTGTTGATAGCCTTCACATGGAGTAAGGCACAGGACGTGCCTGAAAACAATGAGCCTTTTATGGAACCCCAGGACACTTTGAGTGTAATCAAAAGACATTCACCTAAAAAAGCCGCACTGCTCTCGGCTGCCCTACCCGGAGCAGGACAAGTTTACAATAAAAAATATTGGAAACCACCCATTGTTTACGCAGGATTAGCTGGACTAGGAACTTGGGTCGGCATCAACGTGAAAAATTTACGTGGTTATACCGATGCCTATAAGTTAGAAATAGATGGGGACCCAAACACCACAGGATCATACAAAGGAATTACTGGGGCTGCGCCCCTGAATGTGAAAAGAGATGACGCGAAACGAAGTTTGGATATCAGTATAATTTTACTCAGTGTGTTTTACTCTTTAAACATTGTGGATGCGGCCGTGGATGCTCATTTGTTTGACTACAGCATTACCGATGACTTGTCTGTTTACCTAGAACCTGAAGTCTTCCAACTACAAGCCTACCAGTATAGACAGCAAGCGATAGGAGTACACTTTGGCCTGCAGTTCAAATAAGCTTCATTTTATGAGGCGATAAATCAACTTCATTGGAGAAAGATATATGATTTATGCAACCCATCATTGAGGTACGCGATATTGAACATTTTCGGGTCAAAAACACTTATATACTTTGTAACTTAAATCAAAAACTAACCCATGAATAGAATTCTACCGCTTTTCATTTCGTTGATTTTCCTTATCACATACTTTTTACTAACATCTTCCTCTGGAGGTCGCGCGAGTGTAGCTAATCAAGGAAATACAGGTGCACCAGGAGAATCAACCACATGTGTAAGCTGTCACGGCGGTTCGCAATTTGGTGCTGTGAGTATTAATATTGAAGTTAGAGATCAAGGAACTGCAGCTCTTATCAGTGATTATACTCCCGGGACAACATATGACCTTTCCATCACTATAATTAACACGAGCGGTTCCCCGAATGCATATGGGTTTCAACTCACCGCTTTAGATCAATCCAATAGCCCAATTGCAGGATATTCTAATCTTGGTACTAATGTTCAACAAGCAACTTTAGGAAATGGTAAAACCTACATTGAACATAACGGGCCAAGTACAAGTAATGTCTTCCAAGTGGAATGGACAGCGCCAGTGCAAGGAACCGGTGCCGTTAATTTTTATGCTTCTGGAAATGCAGTGAACGGGACCGGAAATACAGGAGGTGACGGTGCTGCAACAAACTCAATTACCTTAACGGAAGAAATAGTAGTATCGCCTATTTCATTATTAGCAAGCCAACTAAGCCCAGTCATATGTAACGGTACCGCAACTGGAACAGGCACTGCTAATGCATCTGGCGGAACACCCCCTTATATTTTTGAATGGAATCCAGGAAACATACAAGGAAGTAATCCGAGTAACCTTGCAGCGGGTATTTATACTGTTACAGTTACGGACAGCCAGGGTCAATCCGCCACTACAACAGCCACAATTACTGAGCCTCAGGCCGTTGAAGTAGATTACGGTTATGCACCTATTCCATGCAATGGTGATAGCACTCTCGTTAGTCTTAATGCTGTAGGTGGAAATGGCACTTTTTTGTTTGCTTTCGGGCAGAATGAAGCATTTACCTCAATTAGTCAAGCCCTGCTCCCAGCTGGAAGCTATACCTTCTTGGCTAAGGACGATAATCAATGCGTGGATAGTGTAGAAGTCATTATTTCCGAACCCGAACCACTAGAAATTATAGTAAACGATATTACTGCAGATAATGGATCATTTAACGGATCGATAGATATCACTGTTTCCGGAGGCACACAACCTTATTCTTTCGAATGGAGTAATCCAGACAACAGCAATACAGAGGACGTATCCAGTTTAGGTTCAGGACTGTATGCGGTATTTGTTGAAGATGCATTCAATTGTTCTGTAACCTCAACTGGAATAGATATCCCTTTTGTGACTAAGCTAAAGGATGTTTTTGAAAGCCAGATTAGCATCCGAAATGATAATAGTCAGTTGACTATTGAAAATAAATCTAGCGAAGTAATCGATGTTAAATTACTCAGTCTAAGTGGGCAAATTCTTTTTAAACAATCGCAAGTAAAGGATTTAAACATAAATATTACAGAACTTCATGCGGGGCTTTACATTTATGTCCTATCAGAATCATCAGGAAAAGAACGATTAATTGGAAAGTTCATTAAACAATAGTACGATTAAATGTTAAATCTTAAAATCAATATGTTGTTTAATAATCTCCTCTATTTTTTCAAACCGCTAATACCTTTTCTTGCGTTCGTTATTCAGCATACTTATCAAATGCACCAATAATCTTACTTACCAATCTATGACGAAGCACATCATTTTGGTTGAGTTCTACCGTACCAATGCCATTGATGTTTTTGAGCAAATTTATCGCTACTCCTAAGCCCGACTTCTGATTTCTTGGTAAATCTATTTGCGTGCGATCGCCTGTTATTATACATTTAGCGCTTGGGCCTATTCGGGTTAAAAACATTTTAAGTTGCGACACCGTGCAATTTTGTGCTTCATCTAAAATGATAAAGGCCTTATCCAATGTACGACCACGCATAAAAGCCAAAGGAGCCACCTCAATAATTCGATTTTCCATAAAGTAAGCCAACTTCTCGCCTGGAATCATATCGTAAAGCCCATCATACAAAGGACGCAAGTATGGATCAATTTTTTCTTTTAAATCACCGGGTAAAAATCCTAAACTCTCTCCCGCCTCAACAGCCGGTCGTGTAAGAATGATGCGTTTTACCTGTTTATCTTTCAATGCACGAACCGCAAGGGCCACGGCAGTATAGGTTTTACCTGTACCTGCGGGACCAATAGCAAAAACGATATCATTGTTTTCGCTTGACTCAACCAACTTTCTTTGGTTGGCTGTTCGAGCGCGAACAATGTTACCATTAGCTCCATATACCAGGATATTTTTATTGTCTTCAGGCAATGACTCGGCTACTTTCTCCGTGTCATTCAGCAGTTCGTCAATATTGGCAGGTGTTAGCTTTCCATACTTTTCTAAGTACTGTAAAAGAACCTTGACTTTATCTTCAAACAAGGCAAGTTCCTCTTCGCTTCCTGCTGCCTTAATCTTCGTACCTCGACTTACAACTTTTAAGAGAGGAAACTTCTTTTTTAAAACGTTAAGCTTCGAATTATTGACTCCAAAAAAATCTATAGGATTAACTTGCTCGATATTAATGGTTAATTCACTCAAATGTTTAATTTTGTTACGTTAGTTAATAATTTTATTGATGCCCTTAGTTAGCCTTACTTCAGATTATGGAACAAAAGACCACTTCGTAGGTGCGTTAAAAGGGCAGCTATACCATGCTAACAAAGATATAATTATAGTTGACATTAATCATGAAATTCAACCTTTTGACGTTTTAAGTGGTGCGTACATTTTAAAGAACGCTTCATCTACATTTCCTGCAGGGTCTATACACATTGCGAGCATCAATATTCGCGAGGGAAACAGTCGTATTTTGATAATAAAAAGACAAGAATTATTTTACGTTGTCCCAGACAATGGGCTCATCTGCTTGATGTATCCCGAAGAGGATTTTGAAGCATACGCAGTTGAAGGTTTAAATAAAAATTTCACGTTTCAGGAATTGCATCAAGGTTTGGGCAACATCATTCAGCACATCGATGAAAATCGTATCGAGGAGATAGCAGTGAAAACCAATTCCTATAAGGTACTTAACAATATTCAGGCGATTGTAATGCCAGACCTCATTCGAGGCTCGGTTTTTTATGTAGATGGATTTGACAATGTAGTTATAAATATTAGTAAAGCACTATTTGAAGAATTTGTCGGCAATAAACGCTTTCTTATTTCATTCAGGCAATACAAAATTGATAGCTTAAGTCAGCATTACAGTGATGTTCCCGAAGGGGAAGTGTTGGCGATGTTCAATGATGCAGGATATTTAGAAATAGGTATGAACCGAGCCAATGCTGCCGGACTCTTGGGTCTACAATATGGAAGCTTGGTGATGGTTGAGGTTTTTGAGTGAAAATGAGTAGACGAGAGCTAAAGAAGTCCTCTTTGGGTAATTGCACTTCATAAAAAATTTTGATTCCCCGCAATCATACTAAAACGCACATTGGATGTGCATATCTAAATCTTATTGGTAAAAAAGGTGGAGAATCAAATGAAAAATCCCTTAGATTAACTATATTTACTTTAACACATAAAGTGGGGTATAACATCTACGTCCACAAAGTTAGACGTAGATGTTACTCGCACGTTGTGTACAACTTACATTACATTTCATGATCCGGATATATCTACACATAATATTAGCTTTAGTGATTAATACTTTGCATGCTCAGAGTTTTGATTATGAATACATAGACCAATCTGTCGATGATAATTTCAGAGCTGTGTTCTTTGTTAATGAGAACGTTGGCTACTTGGGTAGTTATTGGGGGTCAATTATTAAAACAACAGACAGTGGTTATACCTGGGATAGCACCAATTTAATTAATGATGCCCCCATCTATGAAATTCAATTCATAGATGAATTCTTAGGTTTTGCTGCAGGTGGTTCTCCCAATTGCATTCCCAACCCTTGCACTCCTCCCGGCAGTGTAATTTTTAGAACTAATGATGGCGGGATTAGTTGGACCAAAACTACCTTGGGCATCAATCAATTTAATACTTTGCATTTCATAAATGCAGATACTGGTTTTGTAGCAGGTGCTGGTTCTTTTTTATATAAAACAACTGATTCGGGAAGTACCTGGAATGCGATTAATCTAAATAATTTTTATAATATAATTGAAATTCAATTCGTAAATAATGTAGGATATTGCTGTGCTGCTAATGGTAAAATATTGAAATCAACAGATCTTGGTTTTAATTGGAATGTTTTAAGTACAGGGGTAAACTGGCATATTTTATCAATAGATTTTATTGATGAATACACTGGATATGCCGTAGGACATGAAGGCGTTCTGAAAACAATAGATGGTGGCACAACATGGCAGGTGCTTCCATTAGATGTATTTTTAACGTCAATTTCAGCTTTATCCAGTGACCATATAGTCGCGTCAGGTATTGGACAAACGGTTAACACATATTTACATGGTGGAATTTATGAATCTTTAGACGGTGGTTTAACATGGTACATAGAAGATTCACTATCTCTACACAATCAAACTCAAACATTCTTCCCTACTCCAAATCTAGGTTTTGCAGTAGCCTTAGATAGCAAAATTTTAAGATTATCTAAATCGGAAACCTCTACTTTCATTAATGTAAAAGAGAATCAAATTGATTGTAATGTACTTCCTAACCCTGTGAATTCAACTTTTTTAGTTAATTGTACATTGTTTGACAAAATAACTTTAATGGACAAAACAGGAAAAGAAGTGCTTAAACAAAGTATAACTGGAGATAAAATTGATGTTTCATTTTTACCATCTGGATTGTATTTCTACGAACTTAGTAAGGATATCAAAACTACCCGTGGTAAACTTTTGAAAAAATGAGCTGTACACAACATCACCTAGCACCCCATAGCTCATACTCTTTTCCCAAAAAACATTTAGTGAAATCCGTATATTCAAACTCGAACTTTATAAGTAGCCGCTACCGCGGCTAGCTATAACGTTATGCGGCAATTTTAGGAAAGCTCATTACGGTCAGAATAAGCTGAACAGACCTTAAATTGAAGTAGGCAAAAATTAAACACAAAATATTATGAAGAAAATTCTTATTGCAATTTTAATGCTGATTTCAGCAATTACAATGTCTCTGGCTCAAGATAATAAAGTTGACGGCAAAGGACTGAGAAAAGGCGAATGGTTTATAATGTATAAAAGTGAATTACTATTTTACGACTACATGGGTAAACTTTTAAACTTGGATAAAATGCTTGACAATGAAAGAGAAACGGAGAGTATTCAACAAGCCAAATATTTTGAAAAAGTTGAGTACAAAAAAGGCTTGAAGCAAGGAGAGTTCCAAGTCTACAGTGCACAGAAAAACAATAATGGCAAATACCCTATGATTGCGCGAGGATTATATGTAAATGGTCAAATCATTGGAGATGTGTCTATTATAAATGACTTAACTCAGGAAATAATATGTATAATCAAATATTCTGATGGGAAAATTAATGATCAAGAGATAACATTAAACAAGTTACAAAACGATCAATATCGTTTTAATCCTGGACAATATAATAAAGATATGCTCGATATAAGCAATATTCAATCCATTATTAAAATTAATTCAAGTGTTTGTACAGAACAAACTGGCTTTAATGAAGAATTCAAATTATCAAAATTTATCAGGTCAGAAAAGGGAATAGTGGGCTATGTTTATGGTAACTCTCAGAAGAAGAAAATTGAAACTGGTCCATGCTTTGAGGTAGCTGAATATAATTTTAACTTAAAACTTGATGGAGTTGTAGCCATATATGAAGAAACAAATAAAGCTTTTGACACAACATCAAATTGCTATTATCGTGCCAATTTTAAAAATGACGTATTAAATGGTAAAGAATATTTTTATCGAAGTAATGGGGAGGTTTTGTGTGAAAATAATTATATCAACGGATTGCTTTCAGGAGTTTCTAGATATTATGCATCAAACGGAAAGGTTGTTGTAGAGGCACATTATAATAAAGGCATTCTAAATGGCAATTATATTGTTTATCATGTTGAAGAATTACCTCATGTATTCGGAAGAGGGCCATTTTGTGATAACACGTTAAATAAAGATGCATTTGATTTTGCCCAAAGTAATTGGATAAATGAGTTTTACAGAACCACAATTCCTTTGTTCAAAAAGCAAGGATATAAATTTAATGTTAGTGGCGACTATAAATTTTTTGAAGCGAACTATGCAAATGGTATCATGCAAGGTCCATTTCATTATTTCCATTCTAATGGAAAAAAACTTTATGAAGGAAATATTGAAAACTGTGAAGAAAATGAATACACCTGGTTCGACATGAATGGTACTCAAATAACGAATAAACAGGAAGAAAGTGTAGAAAAATACTACATTCAATGGGATATGTCATATATGAATTGGCAGTGCACAAATCCCGGGTGTGGTAAAAAAGAGATATGTCCAACTCCAAATAACGTTAAAACCAACATACCTCTACCCGAGCATTATTGGATACTTGAGACAGGTTTAAGGCCCGATAATAGATGTTCAAAAACGATTGCATATATCGATCCTGTTGACTGGACAGTTTGTAATAATATAAATTTTCGCCAATGCAATAAAAAGATGGTCCGAACAGATAAAGGTAAACCTGTTATTGAGAAATTTTCTACATCTGATCTTCTTACCTTTCATTTGGTTAAGGGTTATGATGATCGTTTACAAGAGTTTCTTCTTGCTTTTAGTGGTAAAACCACGAATACCCTTTTGGATTTGACCGCTAAGGGATTAGACGACTATATGAGTCCTATTTATGGAAAGGATTGGCGCTCGGATATAAGATTAAGATATAATCTAAAATAATATTAATCTTAATCAAAAATAGCCCATAACATCAAATAAGCGCAAGCAGGGGTTCGTACTCCGCAGTAAAGGGAGACAAGAATTTTAGGTTCTGTTCTTCGTGTCAAGTTTATTGTAAAATCCCTGCCTGCCCCTATTTGCAAACCGTTAGCGTCAATTTTTCTCTTTTAAGCACGTCTTTCTCACATTCGCTTTTTATGCCTTTAAGCACAGCCTGATTTTAATTGGCTCGATGAATGTGCATGTCTAGGCTACCCTCGGCGCAAGGTTTAAATTTAAATTATATGGCCATTGCTAGGCTATTGAATTCAAAATTCATTAGCAAGCGTTATGTATAACGCTCAATACAATTGCAATCAAATAGTATAGACTTGCTAAGTCTTATAGACTTAGCAAGTCTAAGGTCAAAAAAATCCTATCTTCACACTTAAGATGAAAGTTACTTTTCTTGGTACTG
>JAFMKE010000113.1 GCA_017853115.1 Verrucomicrobiota bacterium | reverse complement strand
ACCTCCCAGGCTGTTTTGGGGTCATTTTGAATGTGCAGCAGCATAAAAGCTTGAATGGTAGCTGCTTCATGTTGAAAGGGGTGTGAATGATCATTAACCGCTTCGCCTAATAATCCCAAGCCTTTACTTACTTCTCCATGTAAACCAATAAACTCGAGGGTGTTTTGATATTGCTGTGGAATACTGCCAAGTATGGTGTAGAGCATCCCCAAACTTTTTTTGTTAGGGACAAATTCTGGGAAACTGTCTTGATTATTTTCAAGTTTCTTAAGCGCTTTTTTTACATCGAAAATTGTAGCTAGATACTCCCCAAACTTGATATGCAGAACCGCTGATTGTGTGTGCACCTCGGCTTGCGCATAGAGATAATAAGGTGAATCTTTATCTCCTTTTTTTAAATCATCTAAATTTTGATCGAAACGCTTCTTCGTACTCTCATAAATTTCTTCTGAACCTTCTGTATATACTTCTAAGAAGTCAATATAATTGCGAAGAAGCACTGGAATGAGATTGTTGGGTTCAAACCGCTGTATAGAATCTAAAGCATGCCTACCCTTATCTAATTTCAAGGCTATGATATCGTTGTACGCAATCACGCACGCTTCGTTAAAATCATAATATGATTTAGCACTAAGCTGCAGCACACTGCAGAAAAACAAATTCAAACAAAGGATTCGAAAATTTAGCACTGTTCAAAAGTAAGATAAATAAAAATGATTGACCGCAAATGTCTATCTCAATTTATAGGACAGAGATACCACACCTAAGCCTTGAATTTGACTGCGCTCAACACCCGAAACCTCCACAGTACTGAGGACATAAGGCTGCTCAAATTGCTTATTTACATTATACTGATAGGCAAAATCGATAGCTACTCGATCGAATAACATTCCAAAACCTCCAGATAACGTATGGCGAGTATAAGCAAAACCATCCACACGAAATTCTTCTTTCAATGGGCTATCCGAGTAATTATATCCTGCGCGCAATCTGAATTGCTTAATCAGCCCCTCAATCCCTATTCTAAGCTGATGACCAAGCTTATACTTCGCTCCTAATCCTGCGTTTATAGCATCTGAAATTTCTCTAAAATCATTTTCAAAAGTGTATCTCATTGAATTATAGCCTACCGCACCATAGTCCATAGAAAGAAAGCCTTTATTCTTAAAAAAGAAGCTTAGACCTAAATTGGCCTGCCAAGGCAAGCGAATTCTATACTGAAAAATGCCTTCACCCGATGAGATGTCATAATCACCAAAATCCATCTCACTATTCAATTCAGACGAATATCTTTCGGTTAAGCTAATTCGTTCAGGAGTTTGGAATGAACCACCCAACCTCAGCCAGGGAGCTGCTCGATAAATTACCCCCATTTTAAAATTGAAACCCAAGCCTTCCGTTCTGTAATCTTGCTTTAATTCAAATTCATTAAAAAACGTATTGATATCAGTGCTTGCACCATCACGTTCAATAAAACGGGATTCACTTTGATAGTTCAACAGAGGTATTCCTAGTGTTGCTCCCAAGTAGAGTTTATCAAGGTAATTTGTCCCCACTGCAAGAGCCATTTCATTTTTTCCCCCTCGAGAATCTATGTAACGTGTTTGTTGGACAGAATCCAGTACAGGACTCGTATAATCCAAAACAGAAGAATCGAAGTTTGCCAGGTAGCCATAAAAACCCGCATAAGTATTAAATGAAACTTGATCTACTGAGGTCATATCAGTAAATTGTCCATTGTACACTTCAGACATTTCATTTGCCCAAACCCAAGAAAGTGAAGAACGCGGCGTGGTATTGAATCCATCAATCTTTTCAGATGAATTATAATCCGCCAAGCGGTTAAAGGCGAAACCGATCGAAGTTCCTCGAAACAATCCGTTATTACTCGTTTTTTTACTGGCAAAAACCATCCCCAAACTCGGGATAGTGGCGTTCAGTTTAAAGTCCTCATTTGTTTCCCTCAAGTAAACTGACGAAGCGTTGACATGATTTACACCAAACGAGAATTGAGCAACAGAACTTCGATACATCCCAACCCCCGCAGGATTGAATGAAAAATTCGACATATCAGCACCCACACTAGTAAACGCTCCACCTACGCCTATGAAACGCGCTGTACCACTATAGTTGTTCGATGAAAACCTTAGGATGTCTGCCTCATAACTTTGAGCATAAGCTTGACCAAAAAAGGTAAATACAGCAGTTACAATAATCGACCAGAGCCTATTCATCCCAAACAATTACTTTTTCTTGTAAGATGATCCTCCCCCCGTTTTGGAAGGGCCTGAACTGGGTGAACTTACACTTCCTGCGCTACTCGGACTTTTAAATCCGCTGTTACTTGGAGCCTTGTAGTTATTACTTGGCTTTTGGTAATTATTGGTAGGCGCTTTATAATTGTTACTTGGCTTTTGGTAATTTGAATTACTTGGCGCCTGATACATATTATTATTGCTCGGTTTATTGATTTGTCCACTACTTGGAGATTTAACTCCCCCCGAATTAGGTGAAATAGCATTCCCCGAATTACTTGGCACATTGTAATAGTCAAATTGATTGGATGAATTCTTACCTGAATTAGTTGGTGTCTTCACCACATTATTACCCCCATTGTATTGAACATTTCCTGAACTAGGAACAGTAATATTCCCTCCCGTTTTGGAAGGATTCTTTACCGCATTGGAGTTCGGTGTTTGAATACCTGAGGTATTTGTCGCTGGATATATGATTACATTCGAATTGTTTGGGGATTTTACTGAACCATTATTAGGCATCGTAACATTACCCGTACTAGGCGACTTCGTAGAACCATTGTTTGGCATCACAATATTGCTGTTGTTTGGCGATTTCACATCAGCGCCACTCAATGTTGGTGAAGGTTTTTTACCTGAGTAATCGAAAGCAGGCGATTTCACTTGACCATTGTCAGGTGCTTTTATCACTCCGTTATTAATTGTCGCTGTATTTTCAGGTCTCCCCCCCAAGGTCGGTTGCTTCACCGTGGTGGATCCAGTGCCAGTATTGTTCGTATTCACTGCCATAGTTCGAGGCCCATAATATACATCACTATTTCGCCATACCTGACCATAGTAACCATAACCGCCACACCAAGGATTAGCAATACCCCAATTGGGTCTTCCCCAAGGATTATTCCACGAATTATTCCAAGCCCAAGCTGAATTCCAGCCCCAGTTATTGTATCCATACCAGTTGTTCCAACCCCAAGGATTGTTATAATAACCCCATGCATTCCAGCCCCAGTTATTATATCCGTACCAATTATTAAAGCCCCAATTGTTGTATCCCCATGGATTCCATCCGTAATTGCCATAGAAAATGCTCACAGACACAACAGGACGATTCCAACCCCAGTTGTTCCAACCCCAATTATTTCCAAACATCAAATAAGGATTGTAAAAAGTATTGTAAGTGTAAAAATCGGTGTACCAATAATCATAATAGTTTACACCCCAAGTTGGCTGATAATATCTTCTCAATCGTTTTGAATACTCATAATCCTCGTCATAATATTCATTGTAATAATTGTTGGTCACATAGGTGTTCCCATCTTCATCATAGTAGCTCTCCGTATAATCTGCTTCACCATTATAATCATAATCGCTGTAAGATCCTGAACTACTCCAATCATCTGATGGATCATAATACACATCATCAAACTGAGCTTGAGCATTAAAAATTAACAGCCAACTTAAGGTGAAAGCGAAAAAAATATTAAACAAATTATTCATGGCACTTTATTTTATACGAGTTAATGAAGCAAAACTTTTAAATTATTTACTTTTGCCATCCTAAATATAACAAATCGCATACCAAATAAATTCCGATGAGTAAAGGTTTAACAAAACGAGAAGATGATTATTCTCAATGGTACAATGAACTGGTTTTAAAATCCGGCTTAGCTGAGCACAGCGATGTAAGAGGTTGTATGGTTATAAAACCCTATGGCTTTGCTATATGGGAACTTATGAAAGAAGCCTTGGATAAAAGATTTAAAGAGACCGGACATGTGAATGCCTATTTCCCTTTATTTATTCCAAAAAGTTACTTAAGCAAGGAGGCAGCGCACGTTGAAGGATTTGCCAAAGAGTGTGCGGTGGTGACTCATTACCGGCTAAAAAATTCTCCAGACGGGCAAGGGGTTATTGTAGACCCTGAAGCTAAACTGGAAGAGGAGTTGGTGGTTAGACCTACTTCGGAAACCATTATTTGGAATACCTACCGCAATTGGATTCAATCATATCGCGACTTACCCATTTTAGTTAACCAATGGGCCAATGTAGTACGATGGGAAATCAGAACCCGATTGTTTTTAAGAACAGCGGAATTTTTATGGCAAGAGGGGCATACCGCACATGCAACACGTCAAGAAGCCATTGAAGAATCGGAAAAAATGTTAGGCGTGTATGCGGAGTTTGCCGAAAATATAATGGCAATGCCCGTGATTAAAGGAATCAAGACTCCTAATGAGCGTTTTGCTGGTGCCTTAGAAACCTATTGTATTGAAGCGATGATGCAAGACGGAAAAGCTTTGCAAGCGGGAACAAGCCATTTCTTGGGACAAAATTTTGCCAAAGCTTTTGATGTGAAATTCGCAGATAAAGACGGACAAGAGGAATATGTTTGGGCTAGTTCGTGGGGCGTATCAACACGCTTAATGGGAGCATTAATCATGACCCATAGTGATGACGAAGGACTTGTACTACCGCCTAAATTAGCACCTTATCAAACGGTCATTATTCCATTTTTTCTCAAAAACAAACCTGAAATTAATGAGCAATTGATGAATCTGGCGAAGACGATGGCTGATGAATTGCGTGGTTTAGGTATTCGAGTAGCAATCGATGATGATGAAACCAAGCGCCCAGGTTTTAAATTTGCAGAATATGAATTGAAAGGTTATCCAACCCGAATTGTAATTGGACCCCGAGATCTAGAAAATGGAACAGTTGAAGTAGCCAGAAGAGACACGAAAGAAAAGAAGACTCTTTCAAGAGAGGGTATAGCTCAAACTATCCAGGATCTGTTAAACGAGATAGGTGAAAACATGATGAACAAAGCCCTTAAGCATCAAGAAGATAATACCCGAAGTGTGGGCAGTTACGATGAGTTTAAGACAGTTCTGGAAAATGAGGGAGGTTTCATACTAGCTAATTGGGATGGATCTAGTGAAACTGAAGAAAGTATTAAAGAAGAAACGGGTGCGACCATACGATGTATCCCTCTTGATGAAAAAGAAGTGACTGGTCCGTGTATGTATTCTGGAAAGGAGGCTAAGTATCGCGTGATTTTTGCAAAGGCGTATTAACTAGAATTAAACTAATCTTTATCTCGCTTAGTTAAGTAGAAAAGAGAATTATGGAGAAAAGTAATATCGAGCAGATAGCTACACACTTAAAAGGTAAGGGAAACTTAAAGCAGGAGGTTTATCAGAAAACTTTGCAGGTCTTTGAAGAACTTAAAGAGCTTATCGAATCACATGCACAGCAGCTAAACGATATATGTAAAGAAGATTTGTTTGATGTAGAATATAAAGAGAATGGAAAATTTGAAGCTGAATTAAAGTTTGCTGGAGACATTTTAGTTTTCAATATGCACAGTAACATATTTAATTTCCCTGATGATTTTTTTATCCATCGTTCGCCATATGTTCTTCAAGACGAGAGAAGAAAGTATTGTGGTATGATAGAGGTATATAACTTCTTGGCCGATTCATTTAAGTACTCACGCTATGGCGATTCCGGCTACATGGTAGCTCGGATCTTTATCAATATGGAAGGTCACTTTTTCATTGAAGGTGAAGATCAGTTGGGCTTTTTATTTAAAGATTTCGACAATCTAGTTATGACTAAAGACTTCCTCGCACATGTTTTGGAAAGAGCCATGATTTTTTCCATTGATTATGATCTGTGGGTGCCGAAGTATCAGGATGTCAGGGAGATAACTGTTGGAGAACGCATTCAACAGAACGGGACTATCACACACAAAACCAGTAAACGGCTTGGCTTTTCATTTAGCCACGAGCGATAGGTTTAATT
>JAFMKE010000112.1 GCA_017853115.1 Verrucomicrobiota bacterium | reverse complement strand
GAAAGATAGAAATTCGTTCGAAAGGCTTGACTAATCAAGTTTTTACCGGATCGTATCACTCTGCATTTAAGGGAAGGGGAATGTCGTTCAGCGAAGTACGCAACTATACCTATGGTGATGATGTTCGGGCAATCGACTGGAACGTAACCGCCCGGTTTGATGAACCATTTGTTAAAGTGTTTGAAGAGGAACGCGAGTTGACCGTCATGCTGCTCATTGATGTCAGCAAATCATCCTACTTCGGGACAAAAAGTCAATTCAAACAAGAATTCATGGCAGAAATTGCCGCAGTACTCGCTTTTTCGGCCATTCAAAATAACGACAAAGTGGGTGTGCTCTTCTTCAGCGATAAGGTAGAAAAATACATCCCCCCTAAAAAAGGGAAAAAACACGTGCTTCTGATTATTCGTGAATTACTCAACATCGAGCCAGTAAAATCCGGTACACGTATCGATATTGCTTTGGAATATTTCAACAATTTAGTCAAGCGAAGAAGTATCGCTTTTTTAATGTCCGATTTTAACAGTGAATCTTATACAGATGCCCTACGAATTACAAGTAAGCGCCATGATATTATTGGACTGCACATTTACGACCCGATGGAAAAAGCGTTGCCCGAAATTGGCCTAGTGCAAATGGAAGACTTGGAATCAGGCAAACGCATATGGGTAGATACGAATGAGCGAGCAACTCGAAGAGGGTTTGCCGAACACTTTGAAAAGCATCGAGAAAGACATGAGAAAGACTTTTATCGTTTAAAAGCTGATTTTCTGAGTTTAGACACCAGTGAAAGCTACATTTCAGCCCTGATGCAGTTATTTAAAAAAAGGGGGCATCGCAGATGAAAAAGATAGCAATCCTTTTTACTCTTACCCTTTTAAGCTTTCCGCTTTTTAGTCAGACTTTCTCTATTGAACTCGACAAAGATAGTATGCTCATAGGTGATCATTTCACCCTGAATATGACGCTTCAACTGAATGGAGGAGAAATGGGTTATTTCCCTCAGCTTGTTGACTCGGCAATGACTTTCGACAGTATTCAGGCCTACCCTGTCGATACCATTCCGAATGGCATTCAACAAAAAATCGTACTCACGCAATTCGAAGCTGGCATATATGAAATAAGCCAACTACCGGCCTTGGTTCAAAGAAGCAATGGGACACTGGACACCTTAAAATCCAACACGGCCACACTTTACGTTGGAGGTATAGATGTAGATACGACTCAAGCATTTAAGCCGATCAAAACCGTAAAATCCTTACCCTTTCCATGGAAAGATTTCTTTAAAAAACTAGCACTTTGGCTTATTCCAATCCTAGTTGTACTTGCGCTTATCGTTTGGTACATTTTGCGAAAGAGGGATGTGAAATTATTTAAGGAAAAACCAAAAACACAGCTAGATTACTATCACGAAGCCATTGATAAACTCCAAACTTTAGAAAACAAAAAACTCTGGCAAAATGACCAAGTGAAAGAATATTATTTGGGCTTATCTGAAATTTTACGTGAATACTTGGAAGGCAGATTCGGCATCCAGGCCATGGAAAGTACCACCGATGAAATCAATGATACACTGATTTTACAAGACAAGTTAAAACTAAAGTTGAGAGAAGTACTTGCGCAAGCCGACTTAGCGAAGTTTGCCAAATTTAAACCGCTGGGTGATGAAAATATCCGCCTAATGAAGCAGGCTAAAGACTTTGTGCGTCACACCAAGCCAAAACTAAAAGCAGAAGAAGAGCATGTTAATTGATTGGTCAAACATATCATTTGCGCACTTTTGGGTACTCTACTTGATCCCCGTTTTAGCCGTGCTATTGGCATTTTGGTATTATTTCGGGTATCGCAACCAGCATGCAGGGTTTAGTATCTCTGATACTAGCATGTGGAAAAACTACAGCTCATGGAAGGGGCAATTGATGCCTGTTTTACCCCTCCTTCGTTTTTTCAGCGTAGCCTTTATATTGGCCGCATTAGCCCGACCCCAGAGCACCTCGACGGATGAAAATATTAAAACGTATGGAATAGACATGGTCCTTTCGATGGATGTAAGTTCTTCTATGTTGGCGCAAGATTTTAAACCAGACCGATTGGAAGCTGCAAAAGAAGTAGCCTCAAAATTTATTGAAAATCGGCCGAATGACAGAATGGGTTTAGTCATTTTTGGTGGCGAAAGCTTCACACAGGTTCCTATAACCACAGACCATAAGATTGTACAAGGTCAATTAGCAAAGATCAAAAATGGCTTTATTGCTGACGGAACAGCAATAGGCATGGGTATTGGAACCGCAGTTAATCGACTTAAAGATAGTCCTGCTAAAAGCAAAGTGATTATTCTTATGACAGATGGTGTAAACAACTCAGGACTTATAGACCCCATCACCGCGGCAGAAACAGCTATCCAGTACAATGTCAAAGTATATGCTATTGGAATTGGAACCCAAGGTGAAGCCTATATGCCTGCCTACCTTCTTCCAGACGGTTCTTTTGAATATGACTATATGCCCGTTGAAATCGACGAAGAACTTCTCAAAGAAATCGCTTCATCAACCGGAGGAAAATACTACCGGGCAACAGACCGTAAAAGCCTTGAAGCCATTTATGCTGAGATTGATGCTTTAGAAAAAACCGAAATAGAATCTTCTCAAACTATACGGGTGAAAGAACTTTTCTATCCTTTTGCCGGCCTGGCGATACTCTTCCTTTTTATGGAACAACTATTAAGATTTAGCTTGTTCAGAAAATTTCCATAATTTGAGCATTTGAAATAGTGTTAAGCCCTTTAAAGCTAAAGGACCGACTACAAAAGAATTGCTAATAGAGATTAGAGATACACTTAAAAAGTCTGGATAGGATTCTCTAGGTGAATTATTTAACTAGATAATCAAACAACATCTTATTTGCATTGAGTAGTTCATACCCGAAGCCATTATCATCCAAATTCTTTATAATCGCTTGCAAATCTTCTTTATGCATTAACTCAACTCCGAGCATACCTGGAACCGTATCTCCACTAGTCTTTTTTGAATTATATTCAAAAAAAGAAATTTCATCTCTAGGTCCCAAAATATTATTCACAAAATCCTGGAAACTACCCGCTCGCCTTGGAAAATTAATGATAAAGTAGTGCTTTAAACCTTCATGCAACATCGAACGCTCTTTAATCTCTTCCATTCGCGTGATATCATTATTGCCACCACTTACAATGCAAACAACCGTTTTGCCCTTGATTTGATCCTTGTAAAAATCCAATGCAGCAATAGATAAGGCTCCTGAAGGCTCAACTACAATCGCATCATCATTGTACATCTGTAAAATAACTGTGCAGGTTTTGCCTTCTGCTACTGAACAGATTTCATCAACTACCTCTTGGCAAATTTGAAAGTTTAACTCCCCCACCTTGGCAACAGCTGCACCATCAACAAACTTATCCATGTTTTCTAGGGCAGTTACTTTTCCATGTTTAAAAGACAATTGCATACTAGCAGCACCGGCAGGCTCAACACCTATAATCTTCGTTTCAGGACTTACTTGTTTAAAGTAAGAACCAACGCCAGCAGCTAAGCCACCGCCACCAATCGGAATAAAGACATAGTCGATATGCTCATTTTCCTGTTCATATATCTCCTTTCCTACAGTAGCTTGCCCTTCAACGATTTTCTCGTCATCAAAAGGCGGAATAAATATCTTACCGGTTTCTTTTTGAAACTTTCGTGCTTCCGCATAAGCATCATCAAAAGTATCTCCAACTAATCGGATTGTGGTAAACTCTTTACCGAATTGCTTAACCTTGTCTACTTTTTGCTGTGGCGCCGTTTTAGGCATAAAAATAGTCCCCTTGATCTCTAGTTTTGCACAAGACAAGGCCACGCCTTGTGCATGATTTCCGGCACTGGCACATACCACACCTGTCGCTCGTTCATCTTCATTGAGTGAGGAAATTTTGTTAAAAGCTCCTCTAATTTTATAACTCCTCCCGAGCTGTAGATCCTCTCTTTTCAATAACACTTTACAACCATACTTATCTGACAAGGTATCATTTTCTTGGAGTGGAGTGGTTTTTACGTAACCGAAAATTTTGTGATTAACTTCCAGTATTTTCTGAACAGATATCATAAATTTTTATGTTGGATGATTTGGGAGTATAAAGCTATCCTTTTTTTACCAATTACTTCCTCAATGATATCCTCTTATATAAAAAAGTAGTTTACTTTTGACAGGCTCTATGAACAACAGCGATAAAATGGGCATTATGCCCATACCCCGATTACTCTTACAACAAAGTTTGCCCGCAGCAATAGGGATTCTGATGATGTCGATTAATATGGTAATTGATTCCATCTATGTCGGCAAATTCATTGGAAGCATCGGATTGGGGGCTATTGCCGTTGTATTACCCATAAGCTTTTTGATTTCTGCTTTAGGCATGTCGATAGGCGTAGGAGGGGCTTCAATTATTAGCCGCGCTCTTGGCGCAAAAAACGAGGAAAGGGCCTTTATCACTTTTGGTAACCAAACCATTATGACGCTTGGCTTATCGATTACCGTTGTTATCATAAGCACCTTCTTTATTGATGAAATCATAGGAATATGGGGAGGAAAAGGTGATTTGTTAATTCCGGCAAAAGAGTATTTTATGACCTTGTTGCCAGGGGTTCCATTTTTGGCTTGGGCAATGATGAGTAATAATGTCTTTCGCGCTGAAGGACAACCGAAAATCGCCATGTTTACTATGTTGATTCCGGCTTTCATAAACTTGATATTAGACCCTATATTTATCATTTGGCTTGATTGGGGCTTGTTCGGAGCGGCTGCAGCCACGAGTATTGCCTACATCAGCGGTGGAACTTTCGCTTTTGGCTACTTCCTTTTTGGTAGCACTCAAATGAACTTGAACCCTACCTATTTAAAGCCTGACTGGGGTATTATGAAAGAAATTATGCAAGTAGGCGGAGTTACCTTTATTCGTCAAGGAACCTATAGTTTACTAGCTATCGTGCTCAATAACTCTCTTTTCCATTACGGCACAGAAATGGCTGTTTCAAGTTATGGTATCATCAGCCGATTAATGATGTTTATCAATTTTCCTGTTTTCGGTTTAACACAAGGATTTATTCCGATCGCAGGATTTAATTTTGGCTCAAAGGAATGGGAAAGAGTAAAAGAAGTGCTTTATGTAGCAATCAAAGCTGGATTACTTATCGCTACAACTATTTTTCTCATTCTAGCCTTTTTTGCTCCGCAAATTGTAGGCGTATTCAGTAATGACCAAGTATTGATTGACCAAACCTACCCTGCCATGCGCATAGTCTTCTTGTTGACACCTACCCTGATTATTCAGCTACTTTCAAGCGCTTATTATCAGGCCATAGGCAAGGCCCTGCCGGCATTAATCCTAACCTTATTGAAACAGGGAATTTTTCTTATTCCACTTGTTCTTTTTATGCCCCTATATTTTGGCTTGGATGGTATATGGTATTCTTTTCCTATTGCCGATCTTTTAACCACAATAGTATCTGCAATATTCATTCGGAAGGCTATGCAGCAATTATTTCGTCAAGGAAGCCCAACATAAGGCTCGAGCCTGACCACAGCACTAACTTTACCTTCTTTATCTATGAGCTGAACCTCGTGAATTTTCGTATACTTTCCTTTACTTTCAATAGCTTGCTTGGCTTCTTCCACATCGGCTTGTGTAATACGAAAATCTAAAGTTAAATCTGTCATGGCAGGTTTTCGGTATTGAATTTCTGCAGACTTCAACCAAACCTTTACCTTTTGCTTATACTGGTGCGCAAAATTTTGCCAATACATCAAGGCATAAAAAGGGTCGGCAGCGGCAAACATAGTACCGCCAAAAACGCTCCGCGATAAGTTTTTATTAAAAAGCGACTTACGGACAATAACTTGAATGTGCTGAAAATCGTCCGACACATACTTTACCCGAATCCGTCCAAAAAGAAAAGGAGGGTATAGATTCATCATCCATTTGAAAACAAAAGGAGAAACTTTTGGAATTCGTTCTTTAGGACTTTTCAAACTCATCTAAACTTTCTAAATCGAAC
>JAFMKE010000001.1 GCA_017853115.1 Verrucomicrobiota bacterium | reverse complement strand
AACTTAGTATTCCTCCTCCCAATCATTATGCTTTTTAGTAGTTAACGCATTGTACAAAACTTCAATCGGATGCTGAGCTTTTCTCTTGGTTCCATCATAAATTTGATGCCTACAACTGGTGCCCGGAGCGGCTACAATCGTTTGAAATTCACATTGACGAACCGATGGGAAAAGCACGAGCTCACCCACCTGCATAGAAACATCATAATGTTCTTTTTCATAACCGAAACTGCCCGCCATCCCACAACAACCCGTATTTAATGTTTCTACATGATAGTTTTGCGGAATCGACATTAATTTTGCGGAATAACTCACCTCACTGAGCGCTTTCTGATGACAATGTCCGTGTAAAACCACTTGTTTGTGTGAAGAGGTAAAGAGCGCTGAACCAAACTTTCCAGCTTCAAACTCTTTTACCAAAAATTCCTCTATAGTGTATGCGTGCTTCACTAACCGAGATTCTTTAAATGCCGGATCATCAATTAAGCGAAAATATTCATCTCGGAAAGAAAGAATTGCACTGGGCTCTATACCAATTAAAGGCGTTTCCTCACTAATCAAGGGGAACAATGCCCTTACATTCTTCTTAGCTAAGTGCTTTGCTTCGGCTAACATACCTTTCGATAGAAACGCTCTTCCACTATCTCTTATTGGTGCTTCAACTACCTGATAGCCTATGGCTTCGAGCATCAAAATGGCCGCCTTCCCCACTTCTACATCGTAGTAATTCGTGAACTCATCAAAAAATAAATATATTTTTTGCGCAGAATCATTAGATTCTTTGTGTCGAGAATTGAACCACTTACGCAAACTTTGATTCGCTAGTGCAGGAGCTTCTCTTTGCTCTGCAAGCCCCATTAAACTTTTCATCAATCCAGTGCTATTGACCCAATTACTGAATTGAGGAAATAAAGATCCAAGCCTGTTTAGTCGCTCAACATGTCCAAATAGTTTAGCGCGAAATGGCGTACCCTCAATTTTGTGATATTGATAGGTGAATTCAGCCTTTAAACTTGCCATATCCACATTACTTGGACATTCGCTTTTACAGGCCTTACAACTCAAGCATAAATCCAAGGCATCTTTAACTTCTTTGGATGACCAACGTTCACGGTCATTATTGGATTGTGTTAAAATTTCCCTGAGAATATTTGCTCTCGCTCGCGTCGTATCTTTTTCATTTTTTGTAGCCATGTAACTCGGACACATCGTTCCGCCGCTCAAATGGGTTTTGCGGCAATCGCCGGAACCATTACATTTTTCTGCTAATCGCAAAATTCCGCCTTCTGCTTTAAAATTGAGTAGGGTCTCCAATTGAGGCTCTTCTTTGTCTAACTCATAGCGTAAATCCTGATCAATTGCAGGTGCATCGATGATTTTACCTTTATTGAAAACACCTTTAGGATCAAATGTTTGTTTTAGCTTTTTGAGTAATGCATAATTTTTCTCTCCTAACATAAAAGGAATAAAACTTGCACGCACGCGTCCATCGCCATGCTCACCGCTCAAAGAACCATTATACTTCTTCACCAAGCGAGCAGTGTCCCAGGCAATTTCCTGAAATAGTTTTACATCATTCGATTTTTTCAGGTCAAGAATAGGTCTAAGGTGTAATTCTCCCGCTCCAGCATGAGCATAATACACCGCCTTTTGACCATGCTTTGCCATCATGGCTGTAAACTCCTTTATATAATCAGCTAAATCGTCAATATGAACAGCCGTATCTTCAATAACAGCCACCGCTTTGCTATCGCCAGGAATATTAGCCAATAGTCCCAAACCCGCCTTTCTCAGCTTCCAGACATCAGCTATTTTTGGCGGATAAATCACAGGACAATCATACATTGCCGTTTTGTCTTGTAGCAATTGAATGGCATTTTCAATTTGTACTTTTAACTCATTTTCATTATCCGCTCGTAATGAAATCATCAGCAATGCTCCAGGATCTCCAGAGAGAAAAAAACGATACTTTTTGTACTCGAGATTTTCTTTTGTACAGTCCATAATCAACTTATCCATCAATTCACAAGCATAGGGCTCAATTGCCATAACTTGCTGCACCGCGAGCAAGGCTTCATGAACTGATTCAAAGTGCGGACAGAGGAGAACCTCCGAAGCTGGAGGTAAAGGAATTACATTCAGTTTTATTGATGTGATGAAGGCCAAAGTACCTTCAGAACCCGCTAGTAGTTTACAGAGATTAAACGGTTCCCTGTCGATGCCGAATACTTCGGACTTTAGGAGCTCGTCCACAGCATACCCCGTATTTCTGCGGTGAATAGATGGATGCGGAAACTCCTTGCGTATCTCTTCTTGAACCTCAGAATTGTTTAACGCTGTGATTAGATCAGTGTAAATCCTGGCAAGTAAAGAATCTTCTTTTTGAATATTTTCAAGATCTTCTAATGCAGTAGGCCCAATATTTACCAAGCTACCATCGCTCAAGAGCACTTCTAATTCTAAAACATGATCTCGCGTATTTCCATACTTTATTGAATTTGTCCCCGTTGAATTGTTGCCAACCATCCCACCAATCATTGCACGATTTGCCGTTGATGTTTCAGGACCAAAAAAGACCCCATGTTCTTTTAAAAATAGATTTAACTCATCTCGAATCACGCCGGGTTGAACGCGGACCCAGCCTTCTTCTTTGTTAAAACCTGTGATTTTTGTAAAATACTTCGACACATCAACCACGATACCACTTCCGACGCATTGCCCGGCTAAGGAGGTCCCTGCTGCTCGGGGAATTAAAGTCAGTTGATGTTCGGATGCAAATTGGATTAGGTACTGAATATCCTGAATAGTTTTGGGTAGGGCTACAGCTAATGGTAGCTCCCTATAGACCGAGGCATCCGTTGCGTACATTACACGCATCATATGGTCAGTGAATAAATCACCAGATAAACGACTCTGTAATTTTGTTAAACTTTCCTTAACTCCCATATCCTGATGCAAAATAAGGACTTTTGTCATGCAATATGCGTATTTTACATTCGATTATTTGGCTCTCATATATATCCATAGAGTGCAAACAAAATCATTTTTTAAATTGTTAATCTAAAAACAACAAATATGAAAAAGATAAGTTTACTGCTGTTGTCAGCTTCATTACTCATTTTATCAGCTTTTACTTTAAGAACCGATGAGGGAGAGAAATACCCCAGCTTAGCTATAGGTGCTGAAATGCCGATGATGGATTATTCAATGCTCAATGTAGACCAGTCATCGATGACTTTGAATGATGTGAAACAAGATAATGGCACCTTGGTTATTTTTTCGTGTAATACTTGCCCATTTGTGATACAGTGGGAAGATAGATACGACGATGTGGCAGGATTAGCTAAGCGTTATGGTATTGGTACCGCGCTAATCAATTCGAACGAAGCGAAGAGAGAAGGTGATGATTCATTTGATATGATGGTTGAGCATGCACAAGAAATGAATTATTTCATGCCTTATTTGCTTGATGAGAATTCCAAATTGGCGAATGCCTTCGGCGCAAAAACAACTCCGCACATTTTCTTGTTTGACGGGCAAAACCAGTTGGTTTACAGCGGTTCGATAGATGATAATAGTAAAGATGCCAATGCGGTTACTGAAAGATATTTACAAAATGCGCTAAATGAGTTAGGCATGGGTAAGGAGATTACCTTAAAAGAGACACCTGCTAAAGGATGCAGTATTAAACGGATTAAAGAATAAAGCAAAGCATAAAACCAAAAGAGGAAGGGCAAGGTAAAACTTGTCCTTTTTCTTTACAAGGGTTTAAGAATATCCTCCATATGCATAGCCCGGGATCCCTTAACTAGAATAAGGTATTCCTCAAAATGGCGCAGTTGGAACCACTGTCTTGCTTGATCAGTAGTCCTAAAGAACAAACCTTGACCGTTATTTTGCTTATTAAATTGGTCACCGACTAATACATAGAAGTCTATATCTGCCTGACTCAAATCCTCAACTAGCAACTGATGTTCTTCGTCACTAGAGAATCCTACTTCATACATATCTCCTAAAAAAACTCCTTTCTTCTTAGCTGGATGCTTGAAAAAATCATCGAGCGCAGCTCGCATACTTGTAGGGTTAGCATTATACGCATCCAATATGACTTGATTCTTACCGTAAGTGACTAATTGCGATCGGTTGTTTGTTGACTGATAATTCTCCAGGGCGTATTTAATAGAAGCAATGGGGACATCAAAATATTGACCAATGGCAGCCGCAGAGGCAAGATTCACGGCATTATAAGAACCAATCAATTGACTTTGAACCCAAACATCTTCAATTTGAATTGTTACGAATTCGCCCGCTTCTCTCACTTGGTAGTTAAAAGAGGCATTGGCAGACTGTCCATAGCTGAATCGCTTGTCAAGAACTTTACTTTTTTCAGTCAAGACGTCGTCATCTGCATTATAAAAAACGAGACCATCCTTTTCAGCAAGAAATCGATACAACTCCGTTTTGCCCTTAATAACCCCTTCAATACCTCCAAAACCTTCCAGATGGGCTTTTCCTACATTCGTAATCAAACCATAATCGGGCAAGGCATAAGTGCAATAAGAGGCTATCTCACCTTGATGATTGGCCCCCATCTCAATTACGGCCATTTCATGTTCCTCAGTCAAATCCAGTAATGATAATGGCACACCAATATGATTATTCAGATTGCCTTTCGTAGCATAACAGTTATACTTACTTAACAAGACCCTATGCAACAACTCCTTTGTTGTCGTTTTACCATTACTTCCTGTTACTGCAATGATAGGCGTTTTGAGGTATAAACGATGAAATTTAGCTAGTTCCTGAAGGCAAGCAAGCACATTATCTACCAATATGGTGCGATCTTTTATCTCATACTCTGCTTCATCAATAATAGCGTAAGAAGCTCCCTTTTCTATCGCTTGTTTTGCATAAGCGTTTCCATTAAAGTTCCCACCCTTCAATGCAAAAAACAATTGATTATTCGTCAATGTACGGGTGTCGGTGCAAACCCCGTTGCAACTTAAAAATAGCTTGTGTAAGTCATCAATTTTCATCCAAACAATTTGCTTCAGGTTTAATACATTCTATTCCCCCGAACTGTCAGTATTACGGAAGAATTTGTAGGCACAATATAAGCTATAATTCACAATTCGATGCGTTTTACCTACTCATGAACTAAGTTCAAATTTAAAGGAAAAACCAGGCTAACTGCGAAGGATGCGAACTTTCTTCCGTAGTTTTGCATATAGTGAACATAGTAATGAATGTCAACTATTACTTTTTAATTTAGTACAAATAATATATATGAGAAAATCAATTCGCTCTGCCATCATTAGTATATTAAGTGTGTTTGGCCTAAGTCTTTTTAACCATTGCGATCAATTACCGCCACAAAACTGCACGTCCTACGATTTATCGAATTTTGTAGGAAACTATCAAGTCAGCGAGTTTTGTCAACAAGGTTTTGGATTTGGCTATACTTTCGCCACGGTAAACCCGGGAAATGGTGCTGAAAATGAATTAGATTTTGTGAATTTTATTAATAGCGGGCTAACCATGAAGGCATATGTGGACTGTGAAGGATCCTATTTTAGGATACCCCAGCAAAACTTGGGAGGATCAGCCTTGTCGGTGGTTGGAGAAGGCAACTATTTTAATACCGGAGGATTTGAGCAATTACAATTTCAAGTGCAGATAAACAACTCTGGTCAAGCCAATTATTGCACTTACACCTTTTCCAAATGAGAATTGAAGAATTAGCAAACCGTAACCATGGATGTGTTTATACTCATATATTTAGCAAGTAAAATTTATAAAAAAGCCGCAAGTAATGACGAAAAACCTTGGTTTTGGGTTTTGCGCTTAATCTTCCTCTTTGTCAGTTCGGAATTGTTAGTAGGCCTAGTCGTGTTAAATTATTTTGGATTTGAAAATATTGTATATGCTGTTATCCCTGCATTACTCCTAGCATTGGGAAGTGCTTATTACGTGTTTCAGCAGCTTAATCGGATAATAGCACAAAACGACTACGAAGAAGAAGAGCCCCAAGATAATAGACCAAATCTTGAGCATTTTCGATAATGGAAACGTTAGACTATCTAATTGTTGGGCAAGGTTTAGCCGGAAGTATTCTTGCTCATCAACTTATTCAAAAACAAAAACGGATTGGTGTTGTCGACCTGGACAACGGGAATACTGCTTCGCGACAAGCTACTGGATTAATTAATCCGGTTACGGGAAGACGATTCGTCAAATCATGGAAAATTGATGAATTACTTCCTTTTGCTCAAACATATTACGAGAAACTCAACATTAGCTTGAACGATGATTTTTTTCGATCTTCCCAAATACTCAAAATTATTCACAGTAAAGAGCAACTGAATGACTTTCACAGCAGGAGCAATGAAGATGCATACGCCCCATATTTGGGGGCATACCAAACATTCAGCGCCGAGAACATCTATCCTGGAGTAGGTCAGGCAAAAATTGCTCCAGTGCTTCAAATTAATATAAATACCCTGTTAGACGCCCTTGGCAGATACATAAAAGACAATACTGAAGTACGACAAGAGGCATTTAAGCACGAGGACTTATTTATCCGCGAGGACTTTTTCGAATACCAAGACATTAAAGCCACTAAAGTAGTTTTTGCGGAAGGGTATCTTATGCGCTTTAATCCATTTTTCAACTATTTACCGATTCGTTTTGCCAAAGGAGAGGCACTGATTATTGAATCCGAGGACTTAAAAATTCATCAAGTCCTTAGCAGCAAAATTAACATCAGTCCAATGGGAAAGGACATTTATTATGTAGGTGCAACATACGATTGGAGTTCATTTGAACAAAGCCCAACAAAAGCGAAAAAAGATTACATCTTGGAGGCATTTCAAGAGAGCGTCCGATGTACATTTAAAATCATTGATCATAAAGTCGGTATTCGTCCGACGGTTAAAGACCGGCGTCCTTTATTGGGAGAACACCCCAAGCACCGGAATATGTATGTGTTTAATGGCATGGGAACAAAAGGGCTATCTTTAAGTCCATTTTTTGCGCAACACTTAATTCATCATATGGAATACAATGAAGCGCTGTATGACGAAGTAAACATTAACCGATTCCATGAAGCTTGATATTCTGTACGAAGACAATCATATCATTGCCATCAACAAACCAAGTGGAGCACTTGCCCAGGGCGATAAAACAGGAGACGAGCCTATTGTGGAACTCGTAAAAGCCTATGTGAAAAACAAATATGATAAACCCGGTGCTGTTTTTATCGGTATTCCTCATCGATTAGATCGACCAACTTCAGGTATTTTGTTGTTTGCTAGGACAAGTAAAGCGCTTACGCGGTTAAACCAAATGTTTAAAGACAAGCTTATTCAAAAAACTTATTGGGCCGTGGTAAAGAACTCTCCGCCTGAAAAAGAAGCCAAGCTGACGCATTACCTGAAAAAAAATCAAGCCAAGAACAAATCATTTGCCAAAGACCAAGCCTTTAATCAGGGACTTAAATGTGAATTAAATTATAGCCTCATTGGAAAAAGTAAAACTTATTACTTACTTGAAGTAAAACCCTTGACAGGGCGCCATCATCAGATTCGGGTCCAACTAAGTTCGATTGGTTGTCCAATAAAAGGCGATACTAAATATGGTTTCGACCGACCAAACGAAGACAAATCCATCCATCTTCATGCGCGGCACATTGCATTTATCCATCCGGTAAGTAAAGAAGATATCAGCATTACAGCTCCAGTACCGGAAGATACAGTATGGCAAGCATTCGTATAGAAAATTTACATATTATAAAATTAACTCCCGGAGTTGTTCAACATTTTCAACAAAATGTTTGGGTCGCGCATCTTTTAAATCCTGTGTTTTTCCATACCCGTAATCAACAGCAATAGAAGGAATACCTTGTTGATGAGCTCCTTTTATATCGTAAATAGTATCACCAATCATGACACAAGTATCCGGATCAGGATGTCGAAAATCCTTTAAAACTTGTGCTATAGTTTTTTCTTTGGGGAACAACTCACCTTTGAGATCACTCCCATAAACACAATGAAAATAACTGGTCCATTGATTATTATCCAATATGTGTTTGGTATACACTGTAGGCTTAGCTGTAGCGATACCGATCTTTCTATTCTGCTTAAAAAGTTCTTTTACTATTTCAAATAAGCCTTCATACGGTTTTGACTGCAGGTGTCCTTCATCGCTGTAGTGCTCACGTAACTTAAGAACAGCATGCTCCGTATCTTTTTGAGATAGGCCAAAGTGTTTTTGAAAAGAATAATGCAGAGGTGGGCCAATAAAGGAAGTAAGCACTTCTTCGGATGGATGGGATATTTTCATCTCATCCAAAGCATATTTAACACTATTCACTATGCCGATTCGGGAGTCGAATAGCGTGCCGTCGAAGTCAAAAATAACATGCTGATAAGAACTCATTTTTACTTTTTCTCTTTTGGTATAAAAAGTAAAGATGCAGAGTTTACACAATATCGCAAACCTGTTGGCTCAGGGCCATCTTCAAATACATGACCCAGGTGTCCCTTACACTTCGCACATACAATTTCAATACGTTTCATACCATAGCTATTGTCTTCCCTTTTGGAGATGGCATTTCTATCAATTTGATCAAAAAAACTAGGCCAACCGCTACCACTATCGAACTTAGTTGTTGAGGTAAATAAAGGGTTTTCGCAAGCGGCACAATAATAAATCCCCTCGGCTTTGTTGTAGAGATATTTACCTGTAAAGGGTTTTTCTGTTGCCCCACCGCACATCACCTTTTTCTGAAAATCACTGAGATCTTGGAAGACAGAATCTTCTGAATTTCTTAGAATGTATGAAGTGGATAAATTCGTTTGAGCAAAACTTAAACTCACTATACCAAGTATGGCTGTTATAAACAATGGTTTCATAAGCATACAAACCATTCAACTCACAAAGAAGTTTTAGGAAAAAGGTTAATCTTCTTTAAAATCTGTATCGAACACCCTGTCCCAGACTTTGGAAGTAAAACCAAATCCTTCATCAGGACTTTTGTAGTGATGTTTCATATGGTGATCTTTAACCATTTTCAGGTATTTACCTTTCATAGGAACATGATGAGAAGCGTAATGCATCATATCATATATTAAGTAGGCCGCCACAAATCCGGCGAAATAAGCATAATGGAAATCTAACATTCCGAAGAAATTCATTGGCCAATAAAAAATCCAGTAGAATGCAATAGCTAGCGGAATACTAACCGCAGGTGGCATAACTAGTCGCAGGGAATCTTGCGGATAATCGTGATGTATCCCATGAAAAGTATAGTGAATTTTTTTTGCCCATTCTGCTTTCGGATGACCGTGAAAAATAAAGCGATGGATAAGATATTCCATAAGCGTCCATATAATCACGCCCACAATAAAGGAAGCAGCAAACTCCCAAATACCTAACTGTTTTTCTACAAATGACAAGTAGGAATAATATCCTACTACCGGAATAAAAATAAATAAGGGCACATAGAATGGTACTCGAGAGAAAAAATCGATAAAGGGATTCTCGAATAGCTTAGGTGATTCATCTTTGGTACTTACAAATAATTTATCTGCCATTAGCTTAAAATATGTTTGTAAAATTAATGAATTCTTTTAACTCGGTACTAACAAGAATTGAATTAGTGGTACGTTTTACAAGATTTTACAAATATCGCACTCCATATTTGCATTAATCTATGCATTACGGCTAGGCCAGCTGTTCAATAAGCTTAGCCGAATTTTTGAATCTGTCTTTATTCAAACCGTAGTGAATAAATTTCCCTTCTCTTCTTGTATTTACGAATCCTGAATTTCTTAAGATCGCTAGGTGTTGCGAAGCAACTGATTGTTCCGTCCTTAGCTTCACATAGATATCCGTAACCACCATCTCTCCGTTTTGCTCCAATAGATCAATCACTTTTTTTCTAAGCGGATGATTAATGGCTCTTACTGCTAACGCCGCATTTTGGAGTACACCACCTTTAATAAGAATTTCATCTTTCCCGTCTTTTAGTGCTATATCCGCTATTTTTTTTGTGCTATATCCCATGGTTAGTTAGTTTGTTTAGCTAACAATAGAACAACACTTTATTGAAAAGGTTTGAGATAATTAGGTTCTTTATAAACGAGATCATCGAATATGCCTTTTTCAAAGCGCTCAAAAGCACTTTTAATATAGTTTTTTGCGGAATAATCAATTGGTAAACGAGTTAATATAAGTGAGCAGGGACTATCTTGCAATTTGTCCTTGGTATTTCCAGCGATAAAAACTTTTTTACCTATCCATTTATCCCAGGTCAAATCTTTGACCACTGCAGGTTGAGACGGACTCAAGATCTGCCCTTTATCATCCATTGCGGCATAGTATATTTCACCTTTACGAGAGTCCATAGTAGCGATATACACAGCATCATTTTCAGTAGTTTTATCAATCATCGCCTCAGCCATAGAACTAAGTGAATCCAAGGCTATGAGTGGCAAATCAAGGGTGTAACACATGCCCTTCGCTACTGACATGCCAATCCGGACCCCTGTATACGATCCTGGACCAGCAGAAACAACAAGAGCAGATAACTCGGATCGCTCAAGCTTGGTTTGCTGAAAGAGCTCATTAATAAATACAGGCAACAATTGAGCATGTGATCGTGTATTTGCTTCAAAACGCTCCGCTATAACCTGTCCATCATCGGCTATCAATGCAGAACAATTCTTAGAAGATGTATCGATAAAAAGCAACTTCGCCATTAGAACTGAATTGGAAATACCAGAATTACTTTATCTCGCTCCACTTTGACAAGGGTTTTATCACCAGCTTTAAACTTACTAAGTGCCGTCATATAAGCCATCATATCAGTGATCTCAATATCGCCCAATTGCTTAACGACATCGCCTGGTAGAAGGCCCGCAGCGTGGGCAGGCTTACCTTCTGTCACCCCATCAATACGCATTCCTTCGCCGTCGAACATATAGTCAGGAACAACACCTAAAGTGACAGAAAATCTCGGTGCATTTTTATTGTCACTATCCTTTGTTTTAGTGAATTCAAACTTGCCTTCATCATCTAAATCACTTAGTAAGGCAAAAGTGTAATCGAATATTTGAACCATTCCCGGATAATTTATCAAGTGTGGGTCATCCGATGGTTTGTGATAATCAGGGTTATTCCCGGTATAAAAATGCAAAACAGGCTTATTCGCTAAATAAAAAGAAGCGTGATCAGATGGCCCCATCCCAGATTCTGTAGTTTTTATATTTAAATTACCGGCTTTTGTTGCTGTTACTTTTTCCGCAAATAGTGGCGAAGTTCCCACACCATTAATCGCAATGGTGCTTTCCTCATCTAGGCGACCAACCATGTCAAAATTCAACATATAATTGATTCGGGCTGTATCAATCGTAGCCGATTTTACAAATGATTTCGAACCATATAGTCCTAATTCCTCTCCGGAAAAAGCAATAAACAAGTAATTATTATTCGCAAGATTATTCTCCTTTATCGCCTTGGCCAATTCAAGCATTAAAGACACTCCACTCGCGTTATCGTCCGCTCCATTATGAATTGCACGATCGCCACGATGCAAAGAACCTCCACTTTCACCCCAACCTAAATGATCATAATGAGCCCCTAAAACAACTGTATGCTCAGCTCCATTATTGATATAAGCAATTACGTTATGTCCTGTTCTATTTTGTTGCTTCAAATCAACGTTCAACTTTATCTCATCGCCGGTTTTAATCTGGCGTTCTTTAAGGAAGACAACAGGTATATCGAAAGCTTTTACATTCATTGACAAATCAAATGCTGGATCATCCAGGTTTTCATCCTGATTATAGAAGATTACAGCTGAGGCACCGAAAGCTTCTGCGGTTTTGATTCTGGTTTGGTAATCGGTATAGTCTGCATACTTTGAATGAGGGTGTATGCCGTCTGGAGATGACACGTTAATCGCAAAAACTTTACCGTCCAACACTTTTTTTGAGGCAAAATCATCATACAATCCAGGAGCATGTATACCATATCCTACATCTTCCACTATTGCATTCACTGAACCATTGCCCGAATATATTAAAGGATAGTACTGCGCAATGATTTCTATTTGCTCATCATTGATTTTCAAAGCATTGGTGATACCCGCTTTTTTCCCTAAGGTAAAATCAAATTTTTGCACAAAACCTTCTTCTCCTTTCGACTCAAGGCCATATTCTTGGAAATAAGAAGATATATATTCCAATGCCATTCGTTCCCCATCACTTCCTGTAGCTCTTCCTTCCAGTCGGTCGTCACTCAAAAAGTGAACATGAGCGCTTAACTGATCCTGGAGTTCGTTTTGAGCAAACACAAACTGACCAAAAAGAACTAGGATTATGATTATTCTATTCATGAGAAATGTTAAAAATGTTCCTGCAAAAATACGTGAATATTTGATGACATCCTTGAAATGGCTCAAGCACTTATGCAAGAACTTACAAAACTGTGACACCCGCTTTATAAGCGAGAATTGAAGTAATCAATCAGCTTAGTGAAAGCTTGCTCCAATTGCTTGAAGGTAGGATGTTCGTTAGAGGTGTAAATGAATAAACAATGAACACAGGTGTTTGATTGAATTAAATTCGGTTCAAGGTGGTGTTTATTTAGGCGATAAACTTCACGAAGTTGTCGTTTTATTCGATTCCTATCTGTGGCATTTTTGAAACGCTTCTTCGGAACGCTGAATGCAACTTTTAATGGACTTGAGGTGATACCCTCGATACTTAGATAACGAATATGCAGGGGTGATGAAACAAAATGGCTTCCCTTATTGAAAAGAGAAGCCAACATTTCTTTGCTTTTAAGCCGTTCAACACGACTGAAGGTAAAAGCTATTTTCTTGTTATTTAAGTCTTCTTTCGTCAGAAACAGTTAATTTTTTTCTGCCTTTCGCTCTTCTTCGAGCAATAACTTTTCTACCGTTTTTCGTACTCATACGCTCACGGAAACCATGTTTATTCTTACGCTTTCTTCTTGACGGTTGAAATGTTCTTTTCATCTTCTTAAAATTTTATTCCCGAAAGACGGGAGAATTGCATTTTTTAACGGAGTGCAAAGATAGGGAGCTATTATTTAATTAGCAAACTTATTTTTGCTTAAACACATTCTAAACCATTTTAGTTGATATTTATTGCCATAAACTTTTTGAGCAGCCCTTTCCAATAAGTGTTTAGGTTCTTTGTTTTTCTTTAATCCAAGTATCCACTAGTTCTTCTAAAATATCTAGCGGGACAGAGCCATTGGTTAGCACAACTTCATGAAACTCACGAATATCGAATATCTCCCCAAGTACAGTTTGTGCCTTTTCATTTATCTTCTTAACGCCTGAATGGAATAGGTGAATCGACGTTTTTCATTTGGCCCCAAGACCTTAAGACCCATACCATTATTAAAAGCATTTGGCGCACAGGTCATAGGCTCAATGGCGATACTCGTTCTACTTGGCGGAGTATAAATCTGAAAATAGGCGAAATCTGCAAGTGAGGGGCTTTGAATGATTAAATCAAACTGTTTGCTTCGCACTTTGAATTGATTGACCTGACCTTTACGCAGGGCAAAGCAATCATCAAAGTGTTGATTTTTCATAATAAGAAAGTCACCGTCAATCTCATAAGGATCTAAATTACCTGTTGGAATTTTTTGCTCGTCCAAGATTACCCAATCACTTGGCGGAAAAGCGAGTTTGAGTTCATCCACATTCACATCCAGCTGAAAATAGGGGTGCCAACCTAAGCCAAAAGGCATTGATGAGCCGAGGTTCTCAATGTAAGACTGAATCTCCAAACGACCCGATTTGTGTAAAATGTAATTGATGGTCAGGGAAAATTTAAACGGATAGCCTGCTTCGTTCGCGTCATACAAATAATACAGCGTCAACTCATTATCTACTTGTTGGATGATTTCAAAAGGCTCATTATATAATAAGCCATGCAAAGCCAAATTTTCCTTTTCTCGATTAATCGGTAAAGTGTAAGTATTATTTTCAAAATTGTATTGAGCGGCTGCCAGGCGATTGGGAAAAGGCGCCAAAATGACGCCTTTATATTGTTGTTGAGTTATTTCCTGCACACTCGCATAGCCGTCTATGAAATTGTGTTCGTTATATTTATAGGCATTGACAGCGGCACCGTAATTAGGAAGTATTTCCGCGATAAAATTACCGTTTTGAATTATTACGGTCTTCAAAAGGTCCTTCATCACCTATTGAAAAACTAGCTTCGCCTTGATTTCAAAAATATTATCAATCGCTTTATCGCCAAGGCCATCAAAAAATGAAGTTGAACCGTAACGAACATCATATTTACTTCGATCTATCTTCAAGGTTGTTGTCGCTTCTTTCTCACCAATATTCGCATAAAAAGAAATAGCTTCGGTAATTCCTTTAATTGTTAGCTCCCCTGATAGTTGGTAAGAATTACCTTCCACCTGCTTAACCGAGTTGAAGGTTAACTCTGCTTCCGGGAAACCTACCACATCAAAAAAGTCAGCGCTTTTCAAATGACCAACAAGACTTTCTGCCTTTTCACCACTTAAATCCGAACAGCTAATAGATGTCATGTCGATTACAATTGTTCCACTAACCAACTGTCCGTCTTCATATCCAAAATTCGCCTCGGCTATTTGAATCGTTCCATTATGTTGTCCAGTAATTTTTTTACCCGTCCATTCCATTTTACTTGCTTCGAGATTGATGCTTTGGGCAGACAATCCAACAAGAAAAATTATTGTCAAAAAAGTAAATAAAGCTTTCATATAATATTTGTTTTCATGTTAATTATGCCAAAGATAAACGATTAATCAGCTTTAAAAGTTTATAATCGTTCCAATTCTCATAATTTTGTATGAAATTAAAAACCTATGAAAAATCTACTTTTGTTTCTTGTCAGTCTTCTCATGTTTTCATCATGTAAACAAACAGCCGCAGGAGACTCAGCGACCGATTCGAGTCTTGAATACTTTGGCGAGTCCATTGATCTGGATGGGTCAATAGCTTCAACAGCTTTTTTCGACCACTTTACAGCAGGTGACTCAATTGAAATGAAAATGACAGGAGAAATCAAAGAAGTTTGCCAGAAAAAAGGATGTTGGATGAGCATGCCTATTGGAGCGGATGATGAAATCTTTGTTCGTTTTAAAGATTATGGATTTTTTGTCCCGTTGAATGCCGATGGGAGAATAGCCACTATTGAAGGTTGGGCCTACAAAGAAGTAATGACTGTGGAAGAATTGAAGCATTATGCATTTGATGCAGGAGAAAGCGATGAGGTGATTGCAGCGATTACTGAGCCAGAAGTTTCGTATACATTTATGGCTAAAGGAGTAGTAATAGAGTAAGTATGAAAAAAATCCAAGTTGTTTTAAGTATTACTTTCTTTATTATTGTAACGGCTTGTAATCAGCAAGTGCAGCCCAAGAAGCAAGAGCAATCCATAATGTATGAGCCAACTCCACTTGCCTTACTCATGTTAAAAATGCATGGCGATGCTTTGGGTTGGAAAGGCGCGATTGAAAATGAAAATTTTCAAGCCACCTTTCCTGAAGATTACTATGGGATATATACGGTTGAAGCAACCGACCCCGCTGTTCGAAACGAAGTATTTATTGAAAGGGCAGACCAATACCTGGCCAGCGTAGAAGAATTACTGGGAGTAGAAAAGAAAATTGAGCAAGTTGAGAAATTCAACTTAGTGATTTCTGCATGCGTAGATTGTCATGCTATTTTTTGCCAAGGACCAATTGATAAAATTGAAAAATTATACTTTGCAGATGCAGACTAATCTATATCTTTTGATTGTTCAAATTTATTCTTTAAGCTAGAAAGAAAAGAAGAGGGACAGGACTTCTTTTGAACCCGTTCCTGAATAAACTTTCGATACTTCTCCTCCAAATTATACTCTTGCAGACAGTGCATACAACGTTGTAGCTCACACATCATGTTTTGCTCCTCTTTGGGATTTAACTCGCCATCCAACATTAAATTGAACTGCGAAACTACGTCTTTGCAATTATGACTTTTCCTCATTTGATTTGCTACAACTGTTAATTTATTAAAAAAACCGCACTAATACGAAAAGAGTTCCAATCCTAATTTTACCTCAACTCTTTAAACCCTTTCTCTTTAGCGTATTCCCGCAATTGCTCTTTCATTAAGTTTCTTGCACGAAACAACCTCGACCGAACTGTACCGATTGGAATATCTGTAATCTTGGCAATCTCTTCATAAGTAAACCCTTCAATATCTGACAAAATGATTGCCACCCTGAAATCTACTGGCAGACTATTGAGTGCTGAAGTAATTTCGTCACCAATCATATGTGTATATACATCTTGTTCAATATCAATGCTAATAGATTGTTTTTCTAGCTGATTTTTATCCTTAAAATCTTCAAAATCAACTTTTTGCGGTTGCCTACTTTTCTTACGGTATTCATTGATGAAGGCATTTTTCAAGATTTGAAAAAGCCAAGCTTTCGCATTACTTCCCGGTTCAAAAGAATGAATAAAACGGTAGGCTTTCAAGTAAGCCTCTTGCACCAAGTCCTGCGCTCGTGCTTCCTCAAAAACCAATGAGTAAGCAAAATTATACAAAGCATCAGCCTGAGGAATGAGTTCCCCATTAAAAATTTTATCTTTTTCTAGCTTCGTTAATTTATCTTTACTCACCGCTTTAAATATAATGTAATATCCAACGTTCAAAAAATACACCAAACCAAAGAATGAGCCATATTGTCAGTTTGAAATATTATTCTAACCGAACAATTTTGCTTGTGATGCTCGTAATCTTAGGTTTAGTATCCTCCCGAGCTCTTATTAGCATTAGTACTGGTTTACTTGCAGTTAACCTACTGCTTTCCTACAAAGAGCATGAATGGCATTTTTTCTCATCAAAAAAAATAGCCGCCTTAGTTCCAGCTTTAATTTTTACTGGCACTATACTTTTTCTTTTCTTATCGCCAGACTTTGCAACTGGCTTGAATCAATTGTATTACAGATTGCCATGGCTAGTGATTCCTATGTCCATAGCTGCGATAAGAAATCTTGACACCCGATTGATTCAAATTGTGCTGGCTTATTTTGTTTTAATTCTATCTGTTAGCGGCATAATTGTTTTAGGTAATTACCTACTGCATTATGAGTTCTATAACGAACAGTTAAGACTGGCAAAAAACATTCCTACACCCCTCAATCATATTCGTTACAGCTTAATGCTTGCTTTCGGTGGGGCAAGCAGTATGTATTTTGCTATTCGTAACAATACTCATCTTAGTCCATGGGATCGGACTTTTTTTAGTATCACTGGGTTATTCTTAATTATTTTGCTTCATATTTTAAGTGTGCGGAGCGGCATCCTATGCCTCTATCTAAGCATAGGAGTAATGGTTGTTTATTTGACCTTCATTTACGGCAAATGGTGGATTATTCCTATTGGAACAATTTTACTATTCTTTATTTTGGCTATTGCCTATTTCTCTCTGCCGAGTTTACAAAACAAGATATCATACATGCGATATGACCTCCAACAGATTCAAACTGGAGATATTGGTCACAATTCGGATGGCCGACGCTGGCGATCCTTGCTCGTAGCAAAAGATTTGATAAAAGAAAAAGCACTAAGTGGATATGGTATAGGGCAAGTTGAAGCAGTGAGTAAAACATTTTATCAAGTACATTACCCGCAGGTTGAAGAACACAACCAAAAGGTGCCCCACAATCAATTTCTCTATTCAGGAGTTGAAATGGGTGTTATGGGAATACTATTCATTCTTTCACTTTTTATAGTACCCGTATTGCTAGTTAGCTTGAAAGAATATCCAATATTTATTTTTCTCAATGTTATTGTCATGGCTTCCTGCCTGGTAGAAAATACGATGGAGTCGCAAATAGGTATGTCATTTTATTTAATCTTTAGCTCATTGCTTTTAAATGAATCAAAAGATGAATAAACTTTCTGTGGTTATAATCACCTACAATGCCGAACGCAAGTTGGAAGAGGTGTTAAAACAGGTAAAAAAGGTCAGTGATGACATTATACTTGTGGATAGTGGGAGTAGTGACCGAACTCTATCAATAGCGCAGCAGTATCAAACCAGCATATACACGAAAGACTGGCTTGGCTATGGTACTCAAAAGAACTTTGGCAATGATCAGGCAGTAAATGATTGGATATTATCTATAGATTCTGATGAAGTTTTAAGCGATCAACTCATAGAAGAACTCAAGCATTTACACTTGGAGGAGGGTAAATTATACAGCATTCCATTTACCAATTATTATTGCGGAAAAATTATACGCCATGGTAGATGGCGAAACGAACGGCACGTGAGGCTCTTTCAACGATCCAAAGTATCTTGGAACAGGGATGGCGTCCATGAAGGTTTAACTATTGGCGATGCTGAAATTGTATCTTTAAAAAATTATATACTTCACTTTTCAATGAACAGTAGAGAAATGCACTTAAAAAAGGCAAGCCATTACGCTCAAATCGGTGCTGAGAAATTGTTCAAGCAAGGAAAAAAATCAAGCGTGGTGAAACGGTTTGCTAATCCAGTTTTTCGTTTTTTCATGGATTATATACTTTATCAAGGATTTTTGGACGGCAGGCTTGGTTTTCAAATTGCCTTGATAAGTGCCAAGGAGACGTATTGGAAATACAAACACCTCAACAAACTTAATCAATGAGAATTGGTATAGATGCCAAACGAATCTTTTCTAATCCAACGGGCTTAGGTGTTTACGGGCGAAACCTGGTAGCAGGGCTATCTCAGCTTTCTTCGAAGAATCTATATACCCTTTTTACGCCTTCTTTAAGTGATAAATTAGTCGACTACAAGACATTGCCAAACAACTTCAATTTCCTTGAAAAAAAGGGATTTTCAAGTTATTACTGGCGAACATTCAGTATTAAAAATAGTTTGCAAGCATTAAATCTTGACATATATCATGGCTTGAGTAATGAGTTGCCATGGGGAATAGAAAAAATGGATATTAAGACCATTGTAGATATCCACGACTTATGTTTTGTGCGATACCCAAAAGATTACTCTTGGTTAGATCGTCGAGTTTTCTGGTTTAAAAGTTTACGCGCAGCTCAGGTGAGTACAAAAATTATTGCCACTTCCATGGCTACAAAAAGGGATATCATCGAATTGTTAAAGATCCCTGAAAGCAAAATAGAGGTTGTTTATCAGTGTTGTGACAGTTCATTTTACCAGCAGTTAGACAAAGCGTATATTGGAAAAATAAAAACCAAGTATCAATTACCTGACAAGTATGTGTTAAGTGTCGGAACAATTCAAGGAAGAAAAAATCAAAAGTCTATTGTTGAGGCAATGGCTCAAATAGACTTTAAAAAAAGACTTCCGATTGTTTTGCTTGGACAAGGGACGCACTATTTGGATGAACTATTGGCTTTGGCTCTAGATAAAAAGGTTGAAGTACAAATAATCGACCAAGCATCAACAGCTGACCTTCCAGCAATCTATCAAGGCGCAGAAATCTTTATTTATCCTTCTTTTGTTGAAGGTTTTGGAATTCCTGTGCTCGAGGCCATGGCAAGTCAAATACCAGTTATCACCTCAGCTGGTACAAGTATGGAGGAAATTATTCAACAAAAAGATGCATTGATTAACCCCAATGATGTGAATAGTATAAGCAGCAAAATATTGAGCTTCTTGGAACAATATCCAGAAGATTTGGTTAAAAAAGCACATCAGCGATCCTTGATGTTTTCAAAAGAAAAATTTGCAAGGGAAGTACTGGCTATTTACGAAAATTTATGATTCATCCTAACGATATAGCGCGAGCCAAAACAAGCATTTTAAATGGGGGAGTTATCTTATGTCCTACAGATACAATATGGGGTCTAAGTGCCGATGCAAGAGATAATCGGGCACTTGTTCGCGTATTCGACATTAAAAACCGTCCTGAAAACAAGAGCATGATTGTTTTGGTAAGTGACGAAACTATGCTGGCGAATTATGTCAATGAAATTCCAAAGCTTGCCATAGACTTACTTCATAAAGCAAGCCAACCAACCAGCATTATTTATCCAAGCGGCAAAAATTTAGCCCCTTTGGCTATGGCTGCTAATGGAAGTGTTGCTATTCGAATTGTAAAAGAAGAATTTTGCAATCGACTGATCACTGAGTTAGGCTTTCCAATTATATCTACCTCAGCTAATCTCAGCGGAGAGGCCAGTGCTCCGAAATTTGAAGATGTATCAGCCATTATTAAGGATCGGGTGGATTATATCGTCGAATACAAGCAGAATGATAAAAACGAGGCAAGCGCCTCATCAATCTTTTCAATCAAAGGCGATGAAATTGAACAATTGAGATAAGTTATCTCGATTGATTATGACTAGCTAAAACCTCCTCGTAGTAGCTCTCATATTGAGGTAAGACCTTTTGAATATCAAAGCGTTTAGCTTGATTGAGCGCATTAGACTTGAATTTCGACAAGGTTTGTTCATCAACTAAAATCTTAATGGCATTTTCAGCCATTTCTTCAACATCGCCCACCTCACTTAAGAATCCAGTTGCTCCTTCAATATTAATCTCTGGAATCCCGCCGGTATTACTGGAGATAACTGGCACTTCGCAAGCCATAGCTTCAAGAGCGGCTAGTCCAAAACTTTCACTTTCTGAAGGCATTAAATATAAATCTGCAATAGCCAGTAATTCCTCTACTGCATCTTGCTTACCTAAAAACAAAACATCTTTTTCAACAGCTAGTAATCTTGCCAACTCTTCAACAACAGCCCTTTCCGGTCCATCGCCAACCAATAAAAGCTTACTATTTACTTTTTCACGCACTCGTTTGAAAATTTTGATAGTATCCTCTACCCGTTTTACCTTTCTGAAGTTTGAGGTGTGAATTAAGACTTTCTCGTTATTCGGTGCAATTGCCTTTTTAAAATGCTCCTTGTCTAATTTAGTAAATCGGGTAAAATCGATAAAATTGGGAATAACCGTTATATCCTTTTGAATATCGAAATTGGTACAGGTGTCTTTCTTCAGACTTTCTGATACGGTAGTAATACCGTCAGACTGATTGATTGAGAAAGCCACTACACTTCGATACGCTGGTGCTTTACCTACCAGCGTTATATCTGTACCATGAAGAGTCGTAATAACAGGTATATGTATCCCTTGCTCTTTTAAAATTTGCTTCGCTATAAACGCTGCAGAGGCATGCGGAATAGCATAATGAACATGCAATAAATCCAACTTTTGATACTTAACAATATCCACCAAGTTCGAAGCTAATGCCGTTTCGTACGGGGGGTATTCGAAAAGGGCATAATTTTGAAAACTCACTTCATGAAAAAATACATTGGGTTGAAAAACATCGAGCCTCGGCGGACGCATATAAGTGATGAAATGTACCATATGACCTTCCTTGGCAAGTGCTTTTCCCAATTCGGTGGCAACAACCCCACTACCGCCGTATGTTGGGTAGCAAACAATACCAATTTTCATCATATTTCTTTGTTTTGTAGTGGTAAGAGTGGATTTTAATGAAACTATTTGTCATACGATAAACCATCGATTAGCCCTTTGAGTTTCACTTATACCAACCCGAATCCAGAATATATTGTTCTACAGCATCAGGCACCAGGTACTTTATACTTTTCCCTAGCTTTATTTGCTGGCGAATGTATGAGGCAGATAAATAAACTTGTGGGCAATCCATTAACTTGATATTATTTCGATTAAACGCCTGGCTTATCGTTGTTCCTGGTCGTTGATATACATAAATGGTGTACTTATCCAAGAGTATGTCCCCATTTTTCCATTTATGTAAAGTAGGTAGATTATCTCCTCCTAAAATTAAAGAAAACTCAAAAGAAGGGTATTTTTCTTCAAGATAGACTAGGGTATCAATCGTGTATGAAGGTCGAGGCAAGTGAAACTCTACATCCTTCGCCCTTAGTTTTGGGTTATCATCGATAGCGAGATTTACCAAGTGGAGGCGATTATACTCGGGCAATAAGTTCTTCGCTTTCTTAAAGGGGTTTTGAGGTGAAACTACAAACCATACTTCGTCTACTGATCCGTGATCTGCTATATGATTGGCTATAAAAAGGTGTCCAATGTGAATGGGGTTAAATGAACCAAAAAACAATCCGATTTTCGCCATCTTTCGCCTATTTTTACTTTTTGATTGAATACCAAGTAAAGGTAGTAAACATGCGCTCAAATAATAATGCTATTTTTTTATTGTACTAGATTTATGGAATTCAACGTTAAAATTCATCCTATATATGCAAGTTTTGCGATTGTTCTTTTGATAGGCATTATGTATGTATCGTTGTTACCCAAGGCAGAATTACCTGAGGCACCATTGCTACAAGCAGATAAGCTGGTTCACTTCAGCATGTATGCTATTTTGGCTTACTTTATCCACAAAGGTTTTTTTAATCAAAAGTTAGCCAATGCAATAGGTTTAGCATGCCTGATGTCATTTTTATATGGATTTATTGTCGAATGTTCGCAATATTATTTTACATCGAGTAGAATGTTTGATGTTTTTGATATATTCGCAAATGGAACAGGGGCGATATTTGCTTATATTGTAGTAAATAAATATCTTTAACCACACAATTTTAAACACAATGTTACAACTAGCGGGAATATTACTATTGATTGTAGTTGGTCTCAGTGTAGCGGGTTACGCCATCTCGCATTATCTGCTTTCTGGAGGAAAAAACACCGACCAAATCGTATCTAAATACCAAGGTTCGGAAGAGTCGAAATCGGTATTCGTAAAAAAATATGCTGAAGCGGATTTATCCAAGGTAAGAACAGTGCTTTTGGCCTTTGGTGCGATCGTTGCCTTTTCTTCTTCTATCTACGCTTTAACCTGGAGAGACAAGCCTCAACAAGTCGAAGAGTTCGTGATGGAAGCCATTGATGACGAATTAGAAATTGAAGCGCCGCAAACGGAGCAAGTGAAGCCACCACCACCACCTCCACCTCCACCAGAAATCCAAGTGGTTGAAGATGACGAGATATTGGAAGATGAGCCAGAAATCGAGGACATCGAAATCGAGGAAGATGAAATTATTGAAGTTCCTGATATAATAGAAGAAGAGGTTGTTGTTGAGCAAGAAATCTTCACCATCGTTGAAGATATGCCGAAGTTCAAGGGATGCGAAAACTTATCTGGAAACGAAGCTACCACTTGCACAAACACCGAGATTCAGAAGTTCATTGCGAAAAACATCGTATATCCGCCAATGGCCTTGGAAAATGACATTGAGGGTAAGGTCTTCGTTCGATTTGTAGTGAATCCAAAGGGTGAAGTAACCGATGTTACGATTGCTAAAGGTGCTGATAGCTTATTAGACAATGCAGCACTGAAACTAGTGAAAACAATGCCAAAGTTTACTCCAGGTAAACAACGTGGTAAAGCTGTTCCTGTTCAATACATCATCCCAATCAACTTTAAGATAGGGTAAGATTATGAAATAATTGTTTAAGCCCCATCCCTCTTGCGATGGGGCTTTTTATTTCTCGACGGTCACATTTTAGAATAATTTCACAGTTTCTCATTCGTTCTAAAACGAGTTTGTTCTTGTAAAGTGATAATTTAGTACTGTAATATTTATGCGATTGAAAACTTATCTATTTCTCTTATTTAGTATCCTGGCTTTTTCTTCTTTTGCGCAGCCTGATAAAACACAGGCTTTAGCAAAGCAATATTACCAAACTGGTGACTATGTAAAAGCCGCTGCTCTTTTCGAAGAGCTATGGAAAGAAAATCCAGGAAACACCTATTACTACACTTCGCTGTATAATTCATACTTACGCTTAAATGCATACGATGACGCCGAGAAATTAGTCAAAAAGCAGATAAAAAAGTTTAAAGACGAACTCAGTTATCAAGTTGATTGGGGTTATATCTACTCTCAAAACAATGATTCGAAAACGGCAAAAGAAATTTTTGATGAAGTACTAAAGCAACTCAGTCCTGATGAAAATAAAATCCGAAATACTGCATCTAAATTTATTAGTATTCGCCAAATGGATTATGCTGCAGCATCTTACCTGAGAGGAAGGGAAATACTAAAAGATAAAACCTTGTTCGGATTCGAGCTCGGAAACGTGTATTTACAGGAAAATAAAGCAAAAGAGGCGGTATCAGCGTACTTACAACTCATCGTTGATAATCCTTGGTATAAAAATTCTGTGCAAAGCATATTGGCCAACTACCTCGACAAAGACAGTATTCAAGAAGAATTAGAAATTCAATTGTATACATTGGTTCAAAAAAACTCAAACAACATAGGGTTTAATGAGCTTCTTATTTGGCTCTACACCCACCAAGAAGATTTTGAACAAGCCCTAATTCAAGCCAAAGCATTGGATAAACGAAACAAAGAGGATGGCTGGAGAATCTATGATTTGGCAGCAAATGCAGTTGAGCAAAAGCAGTTTGATGCCGCTATCGATGCCTATGAATATATTCAGACCAAAGGAGATGAAAATCGTTTTTATCAGTTAGCTCAATCTGGCGCCATAGATGCTCGTAAACAAAAGATAACGCAAAACCTTAATTACACTACAAATGATCTATTGACATTAAAAGAAGAGTATACCATCTTTTTGAATCAATATGGGAAAACCGTTGAAACTGTTCGATCCATTGAAGCGTTGGCAGCTCTTGAAGCCTATTATCTTCATAATATTAATACCGCAATTCAACTCACGGAAGAAGCGATAGCCTTACCAGGGCTTAAAAGTAAAATAAAAAACGAACTAAAGCTAGTACTGGGTGACTACTACGTTCTTTACGGTGATGTTTGGGAAGCAACCTTGCTTTACGCCCAGGTTGATAAAGCGGAAAAAGATAGTCCGCTCGGCGAAGATGCCCGGTTTCGAAATGCTAAGTTATCATACTACAAAGGCGAGTTTGAATGGGCACAAGCTCAGTTAAGTATCTTAAAAGGAGCAACCACCGAGTTGATTGCAAATAATGCCTTAGAACTATCCGTCTTCATTTTAGATAATCTTGGTTTGGACTCTATCACAAGTACAATGCAGTTGTTTGCTGCTGCTGATTTATTGCATATCCAAAATAAAGATGAGCAAGCCTTGACCAAACTTGACGAAATATTGACTGCTTATCCGGGACATGCACTCACCGATGATATATACCTCAAACAAGCTAATATTCTGATAGAGAATAAAAAGTTTGAAGAAGCTATTAACAAGTTAAAACTAATTATCGAATCCTATGGTGAAGATATCTTAGCGGATAACGCACTTTTTCTGCTGGGTGATATTTATCAAAACTACCTCAAGCTCCCTGAGCAAGCGATGGCATATTACAAATTGATTATTACCGACTACAGTGATAGTGTTTTACTCGTTGAAGCGCGCAAGCGCTTCCGGTTTTTACGAGGAGATGATGCGTGATATACTTTCCCACATATAAGGAGATTAGAACGCATACCTCAGAACTGTTTGGCTTAAATTAGTCGTATATTTGTAATTCGTTACTTAACCTTTCAAACCAAACTAATGAAGGTACAGCATGAGATTAGCACGTTAAAAAAAGTTGTTGTTCATTATCCGGATGACGGCATAGAAGTGATTACCCCAAAAAATGCATTAAAGTTCTTATACGATGACATCGTTTTTCTTCCTTTGATGCGTGAGGAACACAAACTGTTTACAAATGTCTTAAAACATTTCCTTGGAAACGAAGGCGTGATTGACACTTTTCAAATGCTGAAAGAGGTGTTATTAGAAAACCCTAATCAATCGAAACTCAAGTTGATTGATTACATTGCCGACTTGGAAAATTTGGATGATGATGTGATTGACACCTTGAAAACGCTTTCTACAGATGAATTAGCCTATACCTTGTTTACAGGAATTCTCAGCGCGACAGAGGAGTCCATTCTCCCGCCATTGCCCAATTACGTATTTACACGAGATATAGGTGTTGTCGTGAATGACCACATTGTGATTTGTCATGCTTCAAAAAAAGCGAGAACTCGGGAATCCATCTTAACTCGATACATCATTTATTATCACCCTATTTTTGCCTCATTTCAAGCAAACAATGATGCCAAAATCATCGACATGACTAAAAAAGGCGATGACTGTACTTTGGAAGGTGGTGATGTCATGATGTTAGACCAGCATCACTTGTTGGTTGGCTGTAGTGAACGATCGACACCTGAAGCCTTTGAAAGCTTAAAGGAAGAACTCTTTGCAAAAAATGTGATTGACAATTTAGTCAGAATTGTAATTGCAAAAGATCGTTCATCTATGCATATTGATACTTTGTTTACGCAAATCAGTAAGCATGAATATGTTATTTATGAAGACACCTTAACTTCAGACATCATCAAAGTAACGAAATATCATAAAGACGGATCAAAACAAGAATATTCCACTTTGAAAGATTTCTTTATTGATTTTGATCCAAAGATGGAATTTATACTTTGTGGCAATGGTGATGAAACTTTTGCAGCTAGAGAGCAATGGACAGATGGTTGTAATTTAGTGGCCGTAAAAGATGGGGTTGCCATCGCTTACGACCGGAATTTCCATACCGCCGTTGCACTTAAAAATGCAGGTTATCGGGTAGTTCAGGCTGAGGAATTCCTTAAAGAAAATATTCTTCCGGAAAAAGTAGAGAAAACGATTATCGCCATTCCAAGTACTGAACTTTCTAGAGCTAGAGGAGGACCTCATTGTATGACTTTTCCAATCCAACGGGTGTAAGATTAGTAGAGCTTGTGCAGCATACTGCTATATAAGGAAATAAGGTGTATATGCTGTTCAAAGCCATATAAAATACGAAAGCCATCAAATTTAATTGATGGCTTTCGCACGTTTTAGTAGCTAGTAATTATATCTGGATCAACCTGAACACATTTCACAGGCGTCTGGATTATCTAGAGAACAAACAGCCGCTGCAATTTTATCCTCATCAATCTTATCGCCTTTGAGGTATTGACTATCCACAGTGAACTTTATGGCATCTCGTGCCGCTTTAGTTCGTAAATAGTAAGTTCCTGTTTTCAAACCGGCTTTCCATGCATAGAAGTGCATTGAAGAAAGCTTCTTGAAGTTTGCATTCTCCATGAAAATATTCAAACTCTGCGATTGACAAATGAAAGCTCCTCGGTCGGCACTCATTTCGATAATTGCTTTTTGTGAAATCTCCCAAGCCGTTTTGTACAAGTCTTTAAGATCTTGTGGTATTTCCGGGATATCTTGAACCGAACCATTTCTAGCAATCAGTTTATACTTCATATCCTCATTCCACAAGCCTCTATCAATTAAATCTTTCAATAGGTGTTTATTCACAATAACGAACTCCCCAGAAAGTACTCTTCTCGAGTAGATATTACTTGTATATGGCTCAAAGCATTCGTTGTTTCCTAAGATTTGCGAAGTAGAAGCTGTTGGCATAGGTGCTACTAACAAACTATTTCGCACACCATGTTTTTTAATCTCCTTTCGCAACTTATCCCAATCCCACATTCCGCTTGGCTTCACTCCCCAAAGATCAAACTGGAATTTTCCTTCACTCAAAGGTGAACCTTTGAACGTTTCGTATGCTCCATCTTTCTTTGCCAAGTCTTTTGAAGCTGTCATTGCCGCGAAATAAATCGTTTCAAAAATGTTTTTGTTTAACATTCTTGCCTCTTCACTTTCGAAAGGAAGACGAAGCAACATAAAAGCATCAGCCAATCCTTGTACACCTAGGCCAATTGGTCGATGACGAAGATTAGATTTTTCGGCCTCTGGTACTGGATAGTAATTATTGTCAATAATCTTGTTCAAGTTCTTAGTTACCTGGTATGTTACCTCATAGAGCCTATCGAAATCATATTTTCCATCCTTACCCACATACTTATTTAAGGCCAAAGAAGCTAGGTTACATACAGCCACTTCATCCGGAGCCGTATATTCAATAATCTCCGTACACAAGTTAGACGACTTAATAGTACCTAAATTTTGCTGATTAGATTTCTTGTTCGCGGCATCTTTGTATAAAATATATGGCGTACCAGTTTCAATTTGTGATTCACAGATAGCAAACCATAATTTTTGTGCTTTTACTGTTTTACGAGCTCTACCTTCTTCTTCATACTTCTTGTATAACGCCTCAAACTCTTCGCTGTGTGTATCGGCTAATCCTGGCGCTTCGTTTGGACAGAATAAACTCCAATCTCCATCTTCCAATACCCGTTGCATAAACAAGTCTGGAATCCACAAAGCGTAGAATAAATCCCTTGCACGATTCTCTTCTTTTCCGTGATTTTTCTTTAAATCGAGGAATTCAAAAACATCTGAATGCCAAGGCTCCAAATAAACCGCAAAAGCCCCTTTTCTCTTTCCACCACCTTGATCTACATAGCGAGCTGTATCATTAAACACACGAAGCATCGGAATAATACCATTTGATGTTCCATTCGTTCCTTTGATATAACTTCCGTTCGCTCGCACGTTGTGAATGCTCAAACCGATTCCACCGGCCGATTTTGAGATTTCCGCACACTGACGTAAAGTGTCAAAAATACCTGGAATACTATCATCCTTCATCGTTAGCAAGAAGCATGATGACATCTGTGGTTTCGGTGTGCCGGAGTTAAACAAGGTAGGCGTTGCATGAGTAAACCATTTTTGAGACATCAAATTATATGTTTCAATCGCCGATTTGATATCTTCCTTGTGAATTCCCACTGAAACCCTCATCAACATATGCTGAGGCCGCTCGGCAATCTGGCCATTCAATTTTAGCAGGTATGCTCTTTCTAATGTTTTAAAACCGAAAAAATCGTAGTGAAAATCTCTTGAATGAATAATGGCAGAATCTAATTTGTCTGCATTCTTCATAATGATTTCATATACATCATCTGCTACCAAGGGAGCAGGTTCATCTGTTTTGGGATCGATATACTTATGTAAGTCTTCCACCACCTCTGAGAAAGTCTTTTTTGTATTCTTATGTAAGTTAGAAACGGCAATTCGTGCAGCAAGAATGGCATAGTCAGGATGAACGGTTGTCATCGACGCTGCAGTTTCTGCGGCAAGGTTGTCAAGCTCGGTAGTAGTAACTCCATCAAACATCCCTTGGATTACCTTTTTAGCAATATCAATGGGCTGCACATACTTGTTGTCTAGGCCGTAAGAAAGTTTATTCATTCTGGCTGTAATTTTATCGAACATTACAGCTTCTTTTCTCCCGTTTCTCTTGATTACATACATATGGTCTTAGCTTTAAAGGTGGTTTTGGTAAATTATTTATTCGGTTTGTTTTATTAGAAATCCTCGTCTATTGAGAATGTGTGATCTTCTTTGCCCGCGGTAACACCTGCCTTCTGGTACTCTGCCACACGCTTTTCAAAAAAGTTTGTTTTCCCTTGTAGCGAAATCATCTCCATCCATGGGAAAGGATTCGTAGCATTGTAGACTTTATCATAACCCAAAGCCACTAGTAAACGATCAGCCACAAACTCGATGTACTGACACATCATTTCCGAATTCATTCCTATTAGAGAAACCGGCAAGGCATCGCTTACAAACTCTTTTTCGTACTCTACAGCATCTGTAATGATAGATTCTACTTCTTTCTTGCTTAGCTTGTTTTGCAACATGGAGTAAATCAAACAAGCAAAATCGCAATGTAAGCCTTCATCTCTAGAAATTAGCTCATTAGAAAAGGACAAGCCCGGCATTAAACCACGCTTTTTCAACCAAAAGATAGAGCAAAAACTTCCTGAGAAGAAAATCCCTTCAACAGCTGCGAAGGCAATCAATCGGTGAGCAAAAGAAGGTGCTTCATCTATCCAACGCAATGCCCAGTCCGCTTTTTTCTTTACACAAGGTATGGTGTCGATAGCGTGGAACATTTTCGTTTTTTCGCTCTCATCCTTGATGTAAGTATCGATTAACAAGCTGTATGTCTCCGCATGAATATTTTCTATTGCAATTTGAAAACCATAGAAACATCTTGCCTCAGGGATGGTAACATCTTGCATGAAATTGATGACCAAATTCTCATTTACTATACCATCACTTGCGGCAAAGAATGCTAGAACATGACTAATGAAATGACGTTCATCAGGATTCAAACCTTCCCAATCTTTCATATCAGGCGCCAAGTCAATTTCCTCTGCCGTCCAGAAACTTGCTTCTGCTTGTTTGTACATTTCCCAGATTTTATCGTGCTGGATTGGAAATAGCACAAATCTTTCGTTGTTTTCTTCTAAGATTGGTTCGATGTTTTGATTGCTCATAGATCAATTTCATTTTTTTTGGGGTAAAAAATTCCTCAACTGTCGTCCCCCGAAAACGACAAAAAATATGTTTTCATCACGAAGCGAACAAGTTCACTTCTCGTTTTTTATTTGAATCTAACTTGAGGTAATTTTCACAACTATTGCAGACACAACACCTTACGAAAAATTCGCCTAATAAATTACCTGTTAAGACCTCTTGTGAACAACGATTTTCTGTTGTCAGTGAATCAAATGTAGAATGAAAAAAAGAAAAATGAAAGGGTGGTTTTCAACATTCAAAAGTGAAAATGTCTGCTTTCCAATAAACTCAAGTATTAGGCCTGTGGATTACAAAAAACTAACACTTTGTTAACATATTCGAAAAAAAATTTTTGATTTTTCAGATATTTTTTTAACTCCAAAAATCAACCCATTTAGCGATGTTTTTTTTATTCCGGAACGTATTCATATTTATATCGCTCTCTGATAGTTTCTAGGGTGTCAAACAACTCGTTATGGTCCATGGTGTCAACCAATATTTGTCGATACTGTTTAATATCCCTAAACCCCCTAAAATAACTTCCGTAATGCCTTCTGGTTTCTAGCACGCCTAGCACATCCCCTTTCCATGCTATGGAGGTTTTCAGATGCTTTAGAGCAGTATCTACCCGTTCATCTACAGTCGGTGGCGGAAGATGCTCTCCTGTTTTTATGAAATGCTTTATTTCCCTGAATATCCATGGGTATCCTATGGCTGCACGACCAATCATGACGCCATCAACACCATATCTCTTTTTATATTCCACACATTTCTCAGGGGAATCAATATCACCATTGCCAAATATAGGAATGTGAATTCGTGGATTCTCCTTTATCTTGCCAATCTCTGTCCAATCTGCTTCGCCTTTGTACATTTGTTTTCTGGTACGGCCGTGAATACTTAAAGCCTGAATACCAACATCCTGCAGACGTTCGGCAACTTCCTGAATTTTAATTGAGTTGTTATCCCAGCCCAACCTGGTTTTAACCGTAACCGGCAAATTGGTCGACTTTACCACAGCATCCGTTAGCTCAACCATTCGAGGAATATCCTGAAGAATTCCAGCTCCAGCCATTTTGCATACTACCTTTTTAACTGGACAACCAAAATTAATATCCAACAATTCAGGTTTAGCTTCTTCTACAATTCGTGCCGACATCATCATGGACTCTAATACTGAGCCAAAAATCTGAATACCTATCGGCCGCTCATCTTCATAAATATCTAATTTCTGTACACTCTTATCCGCATCCCTGATTAATCCTTCCGTGGAGATAAATTCGGTAAACATCAAATCTGCACCATTCTCTTTACACAAGGCACGAAAAGGTGGATCACTCACATCCTCCATAGGAGCGAGCAACAACGGAAACTCACCTAATTCTATTTGGTCAATTTTAACCATGGCACAAAGATACATCAACTAAGTGAATGAGTGAACTCCGGTACGTATAAAGAAGATCGCTAATAAACAGAGAATTGCTTACTTTTGAACTTCTATGTCAAGCGATAAACCAAATTCATTCAAAGGATTTCTAGCCAAGCGACCGCTGCTCGTCTTCGTTTGGTCCGTAGCTCCTATACTTGCCATTTTTGGCGTCACGATGATGAATCCAACATTAGATTCAACACAAATTATTGGTGAGCAAAGCCTTCTTGAGTTAAGTATGGCCCAACTCGCATCTGTAGTTATCATGCTCGTTATTCCCGCTTTGCTAATCGCCTATTTATACCGTGGTAATGTCTTTACTTTTTTCAACTTAAAGGTTCGCCCCAAGGCATCCCATCTGGTTCTTGCAACAGTTCTGATTGTGAGTGCAAACTTTTTCTTAAACTATCTGATGGAATTGAATGCCTTGATTCCCGTTGGAAAAAACTTTGCCAATAAATTTCAACAACTGCAAGATTCCACCTCACAGACCCAAGCATTTTTTCTAAATTTTGAGGGTGGTGTTGAGTTTTTGGTCGTTTTTCTGACCATGGCCATTTCTCCAGCATTAGCAGAGGAATTATACTTTCGTGGACTACTCATGGGGCTACTTCGCGATCTAAGAATATCTGCTTTTCACGTCATCTTCCTTTCCACCCTGCTCTTTGCCATGATGCACTTTCAATTTTATTACCTATTGCCATTGCTTTTCATGGGAGCACTATTGGGTTATGTCTATTATCGCACAAAAAACCTGTGGCTTAGCATGTATATGCACCTACTTAACAATGGAATGATTGTAGTCCTAACCTTAAGTAATAAGCACCAGCTAAGCCAGATTGATTTAGAGTCTAACCCACCCGTGTGGTTATCTATCATCGGATTAGTTATATTTGCATTCGGCTTATATACACTTCACACACAAACCAAAACTAGCTGCGAGTAAGTCATGAACACCTTTTTAACAAGAGCCGTTACGGGATTAATTTTCGTGGCCATCATGATTGGCGCATCTGTCTTCCAATGGGGATATATCATCCTGATTGCTTTAGTTACCGCATTTTGCACCAATGAATTCTTTGATATCACCCAAGAATTGAGGGATGAACCTAAGAAGCACGCCATGCTGTATAGGGTTTGGTTAATTACCACTAATGTTCTAGCATTTTTGATTACTGCAGCTTCCATGACCGACAAGCTCAGTATTAAATTCTTGAGCATCTTACCCGTTATGATGTTTAGCTTATTCATTATGGAATTGTATTCCAAATCCGAAAAGCCTCTCATTAATCTTGGTCTTAATTTTAGTGCTTTTATTTACATCGGATTTCCTTTCTCCCTGCTCAATTTCATCGTTTATAAAAATGGCGTTTATGCGCCAGGCATACTATTGGGAATATTAATTCTCGTTTGGGTGTATGATAGCGCTGCATATATTATTGGAAGTCAATTTGGAAGTCGACCATTATTCAAGCGCATCTCACCGAATAAAACTTGGGAAGGGTCGATTGGAGGATTGCTCGTTCTTACAGCATTAGGCTTTGGCTTAGGCTATGTTTTTGAAGCATTAAGTTCTTTAGAATGGGCGATTATCTCCTGGCTGATTGCTTATTTTTCTGCCACAGGCGACTTGGTTGAATCTTTAATCAAACGCAGTTTAAGAATCAAAGATACCAGCAATATACTTCCTGGTCATGGCGGATTTCTTGATCGCTTCGACGCCTTCATTTTTGTTATCCCTTTTATCGCTTTTTACATTATTTGTTTTACCTAATTAGGAGAAACATTTCTTGCATTTTATTGTTACTTTTACACCGCACGACGGAAGAACATGAGAATAAACAACAAGTACAACATTCATAAAGAGGGATACAAAATTATTCTTGTTACAGTAACCATTCTTCTTGCACTAAATGTAGCGACAAACTTCATGCAATCCACAAATTCTATTCGGATTTTTTTTGGTGTGGTTTCCCTAATATTTTTCGGTTTTGTGGTTGCTTTTTTCAGAATCCCATTCCGGATTTTTCAAGTGCACAACGATCAAATTATTGCTCCCGCTGATGGCAAAGTAGTGGTTATTGAAGAAGTTGAAGAACCCGAATATTTTAAAGACAAGCGCATACAGGTATCTATTTTTATGTCGCCGACTAATGTGCATGTAAACCGCAATCCGATCGCGGGAGAAGTTAAATATACTAAGTATCATCCTGGGAAGTATTTAGTAGCCTGGCACCCAAAATCGTCAACCAAGAATGAACGATACACTGTAGTGCTTGGCAATGAAAAAATGGAGGTGCTTGTACGTCAAATTGCTGGAAAACTTGCGCGGAGAATTGTTAATTACTTGAAGGAGGGTGAAGAGGTTTCCCAGTGCGATGAGTTTGGTTTTATCAAATTCGGTTCGAGAGTCGATTTGTTTCTACCTCTAAATACGCAAATCAGCACCCAATTAAAAGATAAAGTTAAAGGCGGAGTTACCGTTATCGGAACCATTCCATCTTAAATAAAAATTATATGAAAAAATCATTACTGAGTTTGAGCTTAATTTTAATTGTTGGCATTTGCAGCGCTCAAGAAATGAACGCTACACAAGAAAATAATACCATACAAAAGCAGGATGTGGGAAATAAAGAAGAATTGAAGACAAACACTAAATCGATTCAAAACTTTAATACCGACAAGATCCAACTGGACAAAGTTCAGCAGATGAAGAGCCGTATGCAGGGAAGTATGCTAAACAAAACGGAGTCACCTGAAATTAAAGCAACAGCAATTGAACCTCAACCAACTGCCGTTGAATCTAAAGATTAATCTGACCCTTCTCTCTGAATATTTGCGAAGTGCTCATACACTTCTTTTTATTGATATAATTTACTATTGAAGTCTAAAATTATGATAAACGTTGATCTATTAGCCACCATTACAGAAACCGCAGGAGCTCCTGGATTTGAAAATCGAATTAGAACATTTATAAAAAACGAAGTAAGTCCATTGGTTGATGAGGTACGCATTGATGCCATGGGTAATCTAATTGCCGTAAAAAAGGGGAAAGACAGCTCAAAGCGAGCTATGGTTGCAGCCCATTTAGATGAAATTGGTTTTATCGTAACCCATATTGATGATAAAGGGTTTGTTCGCTTCCACACCCTGGGAGGCTTTGATCCGAAAACCTTAACTGCTCAACGTGTTATCATTCACGGTAAAAAAGACTTAGTGGGTGTAATGGGTTCTAAACCTATCCATGTGATGTCGCCCGAAGAGCGCGGAAAATCATTGAAAACCACCGACTTCTTCATTGATCTAGGCATGCCAAAAGAAGAAGTAGAAAAATACATCGAAGTAGGTAACCCCATTACCAGACAACGCGAGCTGATTGAAATGGGGAACTGCGTTAATGCGAAATCATTAGATAATCGCGTATCCGTTTTTATATTACTGGAAGCCTTGAGAGAACTAAAAGACTTAGATGTACCTTATGATGTTTACGGAGTTTTTACTGTTCAGGAAGAAATCGGTATTCGCGGAGCAATGGTTGCAGGGCATCACATTGAGCCTGATTTTAGTTTTGGCTTAGATACCACGATTGCTTTTGACGTTCCAGGTGCCCAAGCTCACGAGCAAATTACTGCAATGGGCAAAGGAACAGCAATCAAAATTATGGATGGTTCAACCGTTTGTGATACGCGCATGGTGAGATATATGAAAGAAACCGCAGACAAGCATAAAATTAAATGGCAAGCAGAAATCCTTACTGCAGGTGGAACGGATACCGCAGGTATGCAACGGATGGCTAAGTATGGAACTATTGCGGGAGCCATTTCTATCCCCACCCGACATATTCATCAAGTGATTGAAATGAGCCACAAGGAGGATATCAGATTATCTATCGACTTATTAAAAGCTTGTTTGGGTGATTTAGATCAATTTGATTGGTCTCACCAATAATAAGCTAAACATTACAAGATGTGGACTGAAGAAAACAACGAATTAGTAAAGAAATTTAAATTTTCAGATTTCTCTGAGGCTTTCGGCTTTATGACAAGAGTAGCTATACTTGCTGAAAAACAAAATCACCATCCCTGGTGGAGTAATGTATATAATGAAGTTGAGATTCGTCTTACCACCCACGATGCTGGCAATACGATTACAGACAAAGACCGGGAATTAGCTGCGGCCATAGACGAACTTTTTTAGCTACCATCCAATAGCCATTTCCAGTTCCGCCAAAGCAAGTTTCAATTTAGCTTGAAGAGAAGCTTCTTTTTGTAATACTTTCAGCAAGCTTATCTCCCGATAATTGACCAGAAATACGCTGCTTTCTCCGATATTGAACTTCCTTTTTTCGGCCTGAACCAAGGTACGGTTATCGATAATATTCTTACTCACTAAATCTAACTGCTGCAGGTAGACGCTAATTTTATTGTTAATGGCTTTCACCTTGTTCTCTTGCTGCAATTGCAAATTAGAAAAGTCTGCACTTGCCGCTTCAAACTCAGCATTAACTGCTTTAAAATTCCCCCTTTCCTTTCTTAGAAACAAAGGAACTGATAAGTTAACATTCCACTTGTAGTTGGAAACATTAAAGCGATCAAAGACAGTTTCCTCTAGAGGCTGATTCAAGAAATTATACCCGACATTCAGCACGGGTTTTAGTTGCTCTTTTGCTAACTTTCGATCAATATTGAGATTACTTAATTTGTAATCATACCAGCGCAACTTGGGATTATTTATCAGTAAAGAATCTTCTTTAGCAGCCATTTCATCAAGGAATTCCTGGATAGCTTTATCATTACGCTCAAAAGACATCGGCACGGCATCTTCGGCAATAAGTGCAGGAGTCAAATCATCCAACCACAGGAAAGAAGAGGCCCAAAGCCTACTATTTATAAGCTCGAGGCTATCTAGAGCCTTATCTACTTGTCTATTTTGCACCTGTATTAAAGCTTCCAAGGTGTCGATATAAGGCTTATCGCCAAGTCGGCTACTAACCCGAGTGAATTCAAGAGTAGCTTCGGCTAAAATCACCCCCTCAGCCGATATCGTAAAATTCCGATTCGCCTCGAACCATTGCCAATAGGCTTGACTGGCTTCAAAGACCAATTCGTTCAGTAACTGTTGTCTTTCCAACTGTCCCATTTGTGCATAATTCTTCCCTTGCTGAAGATCTGCTCTTCGCTTATCCATGATTAGCCCGCGTAAAACAGGTAATTCTATTCCGGCACTTAGCAAACCATTGCTGGGTAAATTGTTCTCAGGATTAAGAAAAACACCATTATTCCAACTATAACCCAACTTGAGATCTGCCCCAATCCAAGTTGGTACTTTAAGCGAACCATCGAGCATTTGAAAATAATTCTTATCATCAAATGACTTTTGATTAAAGTCCGTAGTTAGTTTTGGGTCAAACCAACCTTTGGCTTTTAAAAGTTTCGAATTACCAATTGCTTCACGTAAATCTGCTTGAAGAGCAATGGGGTGATATTGAATTACCGCTGCAATAAACTCCTCTTCCGTAACCACGGTTTGTCCGAATGAGATGTGCAATGAAACTATCGCAACAATAAGATATGCATAGCGAGCAATCATTCCTTGTCTTTTTTATCCATACTTTTTGCATTTGCTTGATTTCCCTCGTAAAAATTTGGTGGGAATCCATTGATTTGCCGCCATACTTCATAGGCAATAGGTACGTCATTCAATAGAATCATTGCGTTAGCCCCTGCCCCAACACGAATAGCTTCAGGCCACGGAATATCTTCAGGATCGGGAGACACCAAAATTCGATACCTGTTATTTTCAGAAGTAAAATTATCAATGGCAACCACTACCGCACCAAAAGTACCAAAACTTGCACCCTCCCATCCGCTAAAAACTAGTGCAGGCCAACCATCAAATTGTAAACGCACCCGTTGCCCTTTGACCAATAAAGGTAAATCCATAGGCTTCACATAGACTTCTACCGCGAGTTGCGGATTGGCCGGCATGATACTCATCAGCGGCTGACCTTCCTTAATATTTTCTCCAACACCAGTTACAAATGCGCGCGTAATGTAGCCATCTTGTGGGGCAAGTATATAATACATTCCTGAACGAATAGAATAGTTTACGAATTGATTTTGCAACTTAGTAACTTGGGTTTCGGAATCATACATAGCAGATAGTGAAGCATATTTATCACTTTCAGCTTTGGCAATTTTATCAGCAAACTCATTGTCGATATTATTGAGTTCAACTTTGGCGTTAATCAGTTCGTTTCGACTGGTTAGCAACTTATTCTCCTGAGATATCTTTTTGGCTAAACTCTCTTGAAATTTCAAACGCTTAGCCTCTACATCGGTTAAAGATTTGAGTCCTTCAGCGTACAAAGTCTCCATACGACCTAGCTGATCAGATGCAATCTGTAAATCAGTTTTCACTGCTTCTAAATCAATACTATCCGAAATTATTTTCAATTGAGCCTGTTGAATTTTGTTGCGTGCTTGTTCTTGTTTGAGCAATTGATTTTTAATCAAGGCATCAATTTGATTGTCTAAGGCATTTACTTTATCCATGTAGGATTTGACAGATAACTCTTTAGCCTTAATCTGGTTCTCCACGTTCTCAACCAGATTGGGGTCGAAGTAGTCTTCTTTAATTTCCGAAAGTAATGCAACAGTATCTCCTTGTTTAACATACTGGCCTTCAACCACCATCCAATTTTCAATTCTACCCGGAATTATAGAGTGAATAGTTTGTGGACGTTCCTCGGGATTCAAGGCAGTAACTTGCCCTCTTGCATTGATATTCTGCGTCCAAGGTAAAAGACCGATTAAAATTAATATCGCAAGAGCAATTAACGATGCCTTATATAACAAGGTATTGGCTTTTTTGTGTTCAAGCAATTCCAAGGATTGAAACTTCCTATCCCTAAAATCTTTTCCGATATGATTTTCTGAAATATTAAGCATCAAGAATACTTTTAATGGTTGGATTAACAATTAAATCTTTGAATTTACCATCCGCAAGCACCGCTCCTTGTTCAAGAGCAATAACTCGATCGCACTTGGCGGCTACGTATGGGTCGTTTGTAGAGAAGAACAAGGTCCATTCGTGGGTAGACGAACATAGGTAATCAATAACGTCATGCTTATCTTGCGGAGAAAGATTATTTAAGTTATTCCCAATTACTAATACTTTTGGTTTACAAACAATACTTCGAGCGAGAAGGATTTTTTGAACTACACTCTTGGATAAAGTTTTCCCTGTCGGTTTAATTAATTTATGTAGGCCTTCAGAATCGCTATTTACAAATTCATTGAGTTTAACATGATTGATGGCATCAATTACATCTTCGGTACTCACTGTCTTTCTCAAGAGCGAAATATTTTCGTATAGTGTTGCTTCAAACAAGTCTTCACTCTCTAAATAAGAGCCTATGTGGCTTCGTATTTCATGCAAATCCAGGTCAACGCAATGATAACCATGAAACTTAACAATCCCCTTCGTCGGAGCATAGAGTGTGCTAATGATATTCAATAAGCTTGTTTTACCTGAGGCATTCTCACCAATTATACAAACCTTCTGACCTGACTCTACAGTAAAATGCACATCTTTAATAACCTCTAGGCTTCTACCAGGATAACTAAAACTGACATGATTTAACTCTACCTCTATGCCTTTATCTTTGCAGACAAACCCAGTTAAATCATTGCTTTTTGATTCAAGTTCTAGATCGGTAATAACGCCAATTTTATCAAAAGCCGTTAGTACGTCATAAATTGTTTCTGCACTCAAAATCAATTTTTCTACAGAATTTAAAACCAAGAGAATTATAATTTCCGCTGCAACGAATTGACCAATATTCATATTTTGATTGATAACTAAAAATCCGCCGATTAAGAGTAAGGACATTGCCAGTATCGCTTTAAAGCCGATCATACCCCAATATTGCTTCAGCAATACTCCAAAGTGCGCTTTACGGGCCTCGATATACTTAGCAGACAGTTCGTCTGCCTTATCCGTATGAAAATCTGAATTCCCACTCAATTTAAATGAGAAAACTGAACGAGCTACCTCTTCAAGCCAATGGGCTGTTTGATACTTGATTTTAGACTCCTCGATACTCGTATGTAGACCTTCGTTAAAGGTTGCTCGAATTATGAGATACAAGACGAAAGTTACCAGTAAGCCAAGCAGAATGAAAAAAGGGTGATAAAAAGATAATAGAAGTAGACCAAAAGCAATTTGCATCACTGCAGAAGTAAAATCAATCAAGATTTTTGATAGCCCTTTTTGAATTGTTAATGTATCAAAAAACCTATTTGCTAATTCCGGCGCATAGAAACGATACATTTCCTCCGACTTGATTTTAGGCAATCGATAAGCCAACTCAAGCGCAGACTTTGCATATATACGCTGTTGAATTTTCTCCGAAGTTTTAAGCTGTAACACCTGTAACCAACCTGCGAGCACAACTCCGCCAACCACAATCAAAACAAGAACAATCCAACTAGCCGTAATTTGCCCTGTTTGGATAAATGAAATAATAGACTGAATACCTAAGGGAAGGGATAAAGCCACTAAGCCATTAAACAAAGCAAAGATGTAAATCCGCTTTACTGACTCTCCTTCTGACCGAAGTAGGCGCACAAATCGTTTCAAAGGTGATAATGGATTCATGTTTAGTTATTAAGAAGCAAGTGATTGAATAATTAGGCGATAAAACATTTGTGGTATTTTTTCCTCTCTATGCGTAAAATCGGTTAGTGCCGGTAAATGCTCGGCATAAAACTTTTGCATTTGAATTCCATCTACAGTAGTTGAAACCAATGCATTAGCATATGGATAGGAAGGGTCAATTTGTTTAATAAATCCTTCAATACGATGGCAAAAGGATTTATAGGCGCGAAAAAAACCATCTTTATTTTCTTGTTCAACTTCTTTGGTCAAAAATGCTTTAGACGATTCGTTAACAATTATACGTTCAAGTGCATGCATATTAATTCCCGCTACCTTTTCAAATCCTTCAATGGGAGAAGCAATGTTTTCCAGGGCCAAACGAAGTTTTTCATAGGGGTCGTGCACATTGGCTGTTGAGAACACCAGACGATACTCCATCCAAGTCCAGAACCAAGAAACATGATAAATCAGTAACTTATGCTTATTGTCAAAGTATCGATATATGGAACTTTCTGCTGTATTCAAGCGAGTAGCTAACTTCTTAAAGTTAAATTGTTCAAGACCCAGCTCATCAATCATTAATACCGATTCTGACACAATGCGATTGCCGAGATCAGAAGATGAAGGATTTTTCAAATAAATCTTCTCATTTAACTGAATACTTAAATTTTGTAACAATTGATTCATCCAATATTAGTATTTATACTAACAAAATTGATAGTAATACTATCGAAAACAAAAAACAGAAGAATAAGTTCCCGAGAAAACTATAAAATTTCACTTTTAATCAGAGAAAAAAGGATTAATGCAAGACTTCGAACCCGACAAAAGCTTGGATTGCTTCTGGAATAACTATTCCCTCTGGCGTTTGATTGTTTTCAATCATAGCCGCTAAAATACGCGGCAAGGCAAGGGCACTGCCGTTCAGCGTATGTGCCAAGCTTCGTTTCCCATCCTTATCTTTAATTCTCAGTTTTAAGCGATTGGCCTGAAAGGTTTCAAAATTCGATACACTACTAACCTCCAACCACCTTTTTTGAGCGGCACTATACACTTCTATATCGTATGTCAAACTTGACGTAAAACCCATATCTCCACCACACAAGCGCAGCACTCTATATGGCAAGCCCAGTGCTTGAACCAAAGATTCCACATGACCAAGCATCTCTTCTAAAATTTCATAGCTCTTATCGGGGTGAGCTACCTGAACAATCTCTACCTTATCAAATTGATGCAAACGATTCAAGCCACGCACATGCGCTCCATACGATCCGGCTTCTCTGCGAAAACAAGGTGTATATCCAACCATTTTTACCGGTAAGTCTTCTTCGTTCACCACTTCATCACGATAAATATTCGTTATGGGAACTTCTGCCGTAGGAATCAAGAAATACGGATCTTCCTTCATCTCATACATTTGACCCTCCTTGTCCGGCAGCTGACCTGTGGCACGCGCACTAGCCTCATTAACCATTAACGGGGGAATTACTTCTTTGTATCCGGCATTTATTGCCTGATTCAGAAAAAAGTTAATCAATCCTCGCTGAAGCTGAGCGCCTTTGCCTGTATAAACAGGGAATCCACCGCCTGTCAATTTAACCCCCAACTCCAAATCAAAAATATTATACTTTTTAGCGAGCTCCCAATGCGGCAATTCATTATCTTCCGCAAGTACCGGGAACTCTCCCCATTTTCTTATTATCTCATTATCCTCTGGCGTTTTACCTCCTCGAACACTGAAGTGCGGGATATTGGGAATCTGCAACAAATGGTCCTCCAACTCCAACAAGTTAGTCTGCTGGTCATCTTGCAATGATTTTATGGTAGCTTTTAGTTCCACAGTTTCAGCACGCAACTTTTCTGCCTCCGCTCTTTCACCTGTCTTGAATAACTCCCCAATTTGTTTTGAGAGCATATTCGACTTTGCAAGTTGTTCATCAAGCTCAGTTTGCAAGCGTTTACGCGTATCATCCAGCTCAATGGCTTTATTCAACATTTCTCTTCCACCTTCCAAATGACGCTTTTCCAAGCCTGCAAGGGCCACATCATAATTTTCTCTTAAGTAGTTAACATCCAGCATGCTATTCTAATTTTACACAAAAATAGCCAATGCCCCTTCAAAAAAAGCAGTGAGTTGAACTTATTTCAATAAATAATGTATGAATTCGGAAAACTTTGCGTAACATTGTAGTGACAAGCAAAATGTCATACGCTAGCTCTAGCACTTCAAAAGAAATTCAACCTATTTTTTCGCAAGAATTTACGATTAAAATTATCAAAACTTATGTACGATTTTTCACAGCTGAACGAAATGCTCGTTCCTGAATTGAAAGAAATGGCTGACAAGCTAAATGTGAAAAATAGCAACAAACTGAACAAACAAGATTTGGTTTTAGCTATTTTAGACGCACAGGCTGTTAATCCAAATGCCATTAAAGAAATTAACCCTTCGGCTACGGCTGAAGAGAACAAAGAACCAAAAGAGGACAAGCCAAAGCGAGAAAGACGGCCGAGAAAGACGGCAGAAAAATCGAACCTTAGTTCAAAACCAACAGATGATAAAACTGAGGTTTCTGAGAACGCTTCGAAAGATGAAGCTAAAAAGCCTCAAGAAAACAAGACTAGCGAAAAGTCAAATAAGGACTTACGAGAAAAACAGCCTAGACAAGACAAATCCAACGACCAAAATGATCGACAACACAAAGAACAGCAACACAAAAAGCAGGCACCTACTTTTAACGTTGAGATAGATGGGGTTATCGCAGCAGAAGGGGTATTGGAAATGATGCCAGAAGGATATGGCTTCCTTCGCTCTTCCGATTACAACTATTTGTCTTCTCCTGACGATGTTTATGTTTCTCCATCGCAAATCAAATTGTTTGGGTTAAAAACTGGAGATACATGCAAAGGAACAGTGCGACCACCGAAAGATGGCGAAAAATATTTTGCTCTTTTGAAAGTCGATACGATTAATGGAAAAAGTCCTGAGGAAGTGAGAGATCGCGTACCTTTCGACTACTTAACCCCTCTTTTCCCTAATGAGCGCTTCAAATTATCTACGGGTTCTCCGAACAATTATTCCACGCGAGTAATTGATTTATTTACACCTATTGGTAAGGGACAACGTGGAATGATTGTAGCACAGCCTAAAACAGGTAAAACTACTATCTTAAAGGACGTAGCAAATGCCATTGCAGAAAACCACCCAGAAGCTTATTTAATGATTCTGTTAATTGATGAGCGACCTGAAGAGGTTACAGATATGGAGCGAAGTGTAAAGGCGGAAGTACTTTCTTCCACCTTCGATGAAACACCAGACAGACACGTAAAAGTGAGCAACATGGCTCTTCAAAAAGCGAAACGATTGGTTGAATGTGGCCATGATGTAGTTATCCTGTTAGATTCTATCACGCGTTTGGCTCGTGCATACAACACCGTTGCTCCAGCCTCAGGTAAAGTTCTTTCAGGTGGTGTAGAGGCGAATGCCCTCCATAAACCGAAAAAATTCTTTGGAGCAGCAAGAAAAATCGAAAATGGCGGTTCCTTAACCATTCTTGCCACAGCATTGGTAGATACAGGATCTAAAATGGATGAAGTAATTTTCGAAGAGTTTAAAGGAACAGGTAACATGGAGTTGCAACTTGATCGTCGATTGGCAAACAAGCGTGTTTATCCTGCTATCGATTTAGTTTCTTCAAGTACCCGTCGCGAGGATTTATTATTAGCCGAAGATGTATATAAGCGTATGCTAATTTTAAGAAATCACCTGGGTGATATGACACCAGATGAATCGATGAATTTTATTTTGAAAAACATGCGAGGAACTGAATCTAATGAGGAATTCCTTATCAGCATGAATGGATAAGCCTAGGAGCCAAAGCTGGACGCTATTGAATATCTTCCAGCTTTTGCTGTAGCTTTCTCAATTTGTATTCCTGATCATCAATATCCAATTGAAGAAATTTCAATTGGCTCTCTATACCTTTCTTGCTCGATTCTTCTAAACGAATTTGACTTTCATTGTAAGCTATGTCTTGATGTAGGTTCTCATTAGCTTTTTGCAACTTCTTGAAATCTTTTTCCATATCCTTCAGCACTTTTTCAGCCTCCTCTTGTGCCTCTTCGCCTGCGTTGGCTAACTGCAGAATCAACTCTTTCTGCGCTTGAATTTGAATCACTTTATTCGATAGATCCAGCTTATTCAAGGTAATATCATCCTGCTTGGTAATAGTATTCCTCTCGTACTGATTAATTGAGGACAAGATGTTCTCTTTTTGTAAAGTCAACTGATTTTTGTCACTCTCCAATTTCTTCAGTACTTTCTCTTCTTCTTTAATTTTGTCCGACACCGCGTTTTTGTACGATTCCACGGCGAAATCGCGAACATACTTTTTAGCTGGAATATAAATCTCCTCATCCATCTCTTTGGAGATAAATTCACCATTCATTTGCATCGCACAAACAAGCAATAGTTCTCGTTCATATTCTTTAAGGTAGGCGTAGATATTTATTGGCGCAGAACTTACTTTTTCATACACTTTTGAAAGAATAACATACTCCCCATTTTCAAATAACACCTTCTCTTTCGTTCCCTGCTCAAGATATTTCTCCCACGCTTTGGCAACCTGGGCATAATTTGCCTCGGGAATAAAGCTCACAAAGGCAGGTACTTCGCCAATCGAAAAGGACTTGTTTTTCATCGTTACCACAATCTCTTCTTGCGCTTGAGCACTAACTATAAGACTTACAAACAGAATGAATAAACTCTTCTTCATGAATAGATATTTAAGCAAAAAATTGAGAAAGGCAGTTTCAGCCCAAAAGGCTTGCTGACTAAATATACAAAATCATAGCCAATTTATGGGAAGCACTATCGACTAGTCTTCAGTCCGATTTCCAGTCAATTGTGATTCAAAAAACCGCTTTTGGAAAATAATAATTAGCACAATACCGATGGATATAGCCGCATCAGCTATATTGAAAATAAAAGGGAAAAACTTTTGCCCTCCGTATAAAGGAATCCACTCAGGTATGGTAAACAATTGAAACGAAAGCATATCGACCACACTGCCTTGCATGAAACTTTTATATCCCGTTCCGAAAGGGACAAAACTTGCCACATGATGCGTACTATCACTAAAAATTAAACCATAAAACAAACTATCGATTACATTGCCTGTGGCACCAGCAAGGATCAATGCCATCACGGTTATCAGCCCCTTAGAGGCTTTCTCGCGAATCAAGGTGTAGATATAATAAATAATAATCCCAATGGCAATGATGCGGAACAATGTCAGGCTGTATTTTCCTATTTCCCCTCCCCAGGAAATCCCCATGGCCATACCTTTATTTTCGACAAAGTGTAACTTAAACCATGAGCCGAAGACCTTAATTTCTTCTCCAATAACCATGGAAGTTTTGACCAGTATTTTAGAAACTTGGTCTAAGAGCAAGGTAATACATGTTATCGCTACAACCAGCGCAGTTCGACTATTCAAGACTAACCTTTTTGGGACTTTTTAGCTTCAATACTTAAAGTAGCGTGCGGAACAATTCTAAGGCGTTCTTTGGCAATCAATTTTCCCGTTTCACGACAAATACCATAGGTCTTATTCTCGATTCTGATTAAGGCTTTCTCTAGATGACTGATAAACTTTGCCTGACGCGAGGCTTGCTGATTTAAATATTCTCGCTCAGCAAGTAAGGAGCTATCTTCTAAACCATTGAATTTGTAATCCGTGTCTGAAGATCCCGAGTTTTTCTTTAAAATCTGGTCTTGATAATCTTTCAAATCCGCTCGAGCTTCTTCAAGCTTGCCTTCGATCAATTCCCTGAACTCTTGTAATTCCGAATCGGAATATTTTGTTTTTTCATTTGCTGCCATAACACTAAACTTTTAAAAGCGCCACCTTAAGTTGTATCTCGTTTACTTCAATGGGAGTTGCCTCCTCTAGATCCTTCACCAACTCAATGTCTGTGGCTAACACTTCCGTACAAATATAATTTTTAAATTTCTCTATTGCAGGATTAAATTCCTCATTAATCAACAATTTAACCAAAATTTTATCTGTTACTTCAAAATCATTGTCCTTTCGCAGATTCTGTACCTTATTGACAAATTCTCTGGCATTTCCCTCTGCCTCCAACTCTTCGCTTAACTGAATATCCAGGGCAACCGTGAGCCCTTTATCACTGGCAACTAACCAACCTTCAATATCGTCCGATTGAATAATAAAGTCTTCCGCTTCAAGATTTAAAATTTCCCCTGCTATATCCAAGGTATAGGCCCCTTCTGATTCGATAATTGCAATCTCATTTGCACCAAAACTTGAAACCGCTGCACTAATTGCTTTCATATGCTTACCAAACTTTGGACCCAAAGTTTTAAAATTAGGTTTGATGGTCTTGGAGATTATCCCCGAAGTATCACTTAGGTATTCAATCTGTTTCACATTGATTTCATTGAGAATGTAATCCTCTACCTTCTCAATCTTAGCTTGCAAACCTTCTTTGATTACGGGAATGATAATTTTCTCAAGCGGTTGACGCACTTTAATTTTCTCTTTCTTACGCAAAGAAAGCACCATGGATGAGATATTTTGGGCCATCCCCATGCGTTCTTCCAAATCCGCATCGATCAAATTTTCAGCTACCTGAGGAAAATCAACCAAGTGCACTGACTCGTATGCTTCTTTGCCACTAACCTGATTTAAATTACCAAACATAAAATCACTGTAAAAAGGTGCAATTGGCGCCATAAGCTTACTTAAAGTTTCTAAACAAGTATACAAGGTTTGATACGCCATTACTTTGTCTTGGGAATAGTCCCCCTTCCAAAAACGACGACGATTTAATCGAACATACCAATTGCTCAAATTATCATCCACAAACTCTTGAATCAAACGAGCAGCTTGGGTGGGTTCATAATTATCGAAGGCTTCTTCTACGTTTTTAACCAAGCTATTCAATACCGACAAGATCCATTGATCTATTTCTTGACGATTCTTCACCGGGATTTCTTGCTCTTCATAGGCAAAGCCGTCAATATTAGCGTAAAGCGCAAAAAAGGAATAGGTGTTGTACAAAGTGCCGAATAATTTCCTTCTCACTTCCTCGATACCTTGCACACTGAATTTTAAATTATCCCATGGCTGAGAATTCGAAATAATGTACCACCTTGTTGCATCAGCTCCGTAAGTTGAAAGCGTTTCAAACGGATCAACGACATTACCCAAACGCTTTGACATTTTTTGCCCTTCCCCATCTAACACTAATCCGTTGGCAATGACATTCTTGTATGCGGGTTTACCAAATAACATAGTGGAGATAGCGTGAAGGGTAAAGAACCAACCTCTGGTTTGATCAACGCCCTCAGCAATAAAATCTGCTGGAAAATTTGCTTCAAACTCTTCCTTATTTTCGAATGGGAAATGCTGTTGAGCAAAAGGCATACTCCCTGAATCAAACCACACATCGATAACATCTGCTTCTCTTTTCATCGGCTTACCAGCGGGTGAAACTAAAGTAACTCGGTCAATATAGGGTTTATGTAAATCACTTATATCCTCATTTTGTATGCCTAATTGTTGATTGGCTTTTTGCATTTCTTCTTTCAATTGCGCAACAGAACCGATGCAAATACTTTCTTCACCATCTTCTGTTCGCCAGATTGGCAGAGGAATACCCCAAAACCGAGAACGCGACAAATTCCAGTCTTGTAGATTTTCCAGCCAGTTACCAAATCTCCCTTTCCCGGTGCTTTCAGGTTTCCAGTTTATCTGATTGTTGTTAGCAATCAATTGCTCTTTCACCTCTGTCGTTCGGATAAACCAGCTATCTAATGGATAATATAAGATAGGCTTATCGGTTCGCCAGCAATGCGGGTAATTGTGCACATACTTTTGTACGTTAAAAGCTTTATTGGCTTCTTTCAGTTTGATCGAAATATCGATATCGACAGAACGATAGTTTTCCTCTTCTTTGTAGTCCTTAACATAACGACCCGAGAACTCGCCTACCCCATCAATGAACTTCCCTTGTTTGTCAACTAAAGTGAGGGAACCGATACCTGCAGCCTTGGCCACTTGCATATCATCAGCACCAAAACTTGGCGCAATATGCACGATACCCGTACCATCCTCGGTACTCACAAAATCACCTGGAATAACACGAAATGCGTCACCGTTATCGGGTTGTTGGTAATCTAATAACTGCTCATATCGCAGGCCTTCCAAATCCGCCCCTTTAAAACCTGCCATAATTGACCAAGGAATGTTTTTGCTCCCCGCTTCAAAGGCATCAAAATCACCATCTTTATTTTCATCTTTAAACCATTTTGAGAGCAAGGCTTTCGCTACTACCACGTTTACAGGCAAAAAAGTATAGGGATTGAAGGTTTTAACCAATACATATTCAATCTTCTTACCCACAGCTAATGCAGTGTTCGATGGTAATGTCCAGGGTGTGGTGGTCCATGCAAGGAAAAAAGTATTATCCACAAGATCACCAAAAACTTTTTTGGCATCTTCGTTCACTAAAACTTTAAACTGCGCGACCGCACTGGTATCCGTAACATCACGGTAAGCTCCCGGTTGATTAAGCTCGTGGGTGCTTAACCCTGTCCCTGCAGCAGGAGAAAACGGTTGAATAGTGTAGCCTTTATACAACAAGTTTTTGTTGTACAGTTCGCTTAAAGCCCACCAAACTGATTCTATATAATCGTTATCAAAAGTGACGTAAGGATTATCTAGATCCACCCAATACCCCATCTTTTTCGTGAGGTCGTCCCATACATTTTTAAATTCCAATACCGTTTTACGGCACTGTTTGTTATACTCTTCAATAGAAATTTTTTCGCCAATATCTTCTTTGGTGATTCCAAGCTCTTTTTCGACTTTTAGTTCAACAGGCAAACCATGGGTATCCCATCCACCCTTGCGTTTTACTTGAAATCCTTGCATGGATTTATATCGACAAAAAATATCTTTAACCGTTCGACCTATCACATGATGAATGCCGGGCATACCATTTGCTGAAGGGGGACCTTCATAAAACACAAAAGGTTTTTTACTATCCTTGGTTTCTATGGATTGTATGAACGTAGCATTTTTAGTCCAAAAATCCATTATTTTCTCATCCACTTGAGGAAGATTTAGACCATCGAATTCAGGATAGAGTTTTTTACTGTCCGCATTTTTTTGCTTCATGTGAATTGGCTGTTTTCTTTTCGTTCGGCAAAAGTAAGAAGATTCGCTCTACTATATGAAATATAGGGCTTTCAATTGCGTTTAAAAGATGAATTTGTGTTTACATTTGTGCTAAATGAAAAGATCGCTATTTGTATTTGCTGTATTGATTTTCACCCTCCCCGCGCTCAGCGCCCAAAGTATTGGAGAATGGCGTTTGCATATCAACTATCGAAATGCTCAACATGTTGCCTTCGGCGATAATAAAATTTTGGCCGCTAACGAAAAATCTGTTTTGTTTTTCGATCGAGAAGACGGAAGTATTCAAACCCTCGATAAGGCGAAAGGCCTAAGCGACTTCGGGGTTAGTGCAGTATCTTATGACGAAACGACAAACACTTTTATTGTCGCATACACGAGCAGCAATATAGACCTGATTAAGGGGAATACGATAATCAACCTGCCAGACATCAAGAATAAATTAACCGCAGGATCAAAAACAATTAATGCTATTTTTTCTTTTGATGGATTTGCTTACTTAAGCACCGATTTCGGAGTAGTGGTTCTTGATTTAGCCAATGAAGAAGTCGATAATACCTATGTGATCGGAGCTACGGGTAATCAAACCACCGTGTTTGATTGCACAATCAGCCAGGACACCTTATACGCATTGACCGCAGAAGGTCTTAAGCGCGCACCCTTAGAAGGTCAAAACCTACTCGACTTTTCATCTTGGGACCACAATTTCTCGAACTTGGGATTGATTTCATCGATTGAAAGTTATAACGACACCTTGTTTGCTTTGGCCAATGGACTTTACAAACGTGAGGGACAAAACTGGAACTTAATTGAGCCTGCCGCGGGTAGAAATTTTTCAAAGCTTATTGCAAGCGAAACACTCAATTACACTAGTGATGATTTAAGTGCTTGGACCTATCAAAATGATAGTGTAGATTCTTTAGACATAAGCTTTTTAATTGACCCTAGCTTCGCCATACGCTACCAAAACACCAATTATTTCGGCGATGTAAAGTTCGGGTTGTTTCAAGAGCGTGAATACATCGGCCCATCAACAAGCCCTTTCACAAACGATGGGTTTAAGGCTTTATCGGTAGATGATAAAATGATTATTACTTCAGGAGGATTTAATCGTAATCTGGATGGAAATGGTAATGTAGAAGGAGGTTTTTATGTCTTTGAAGATAACACTTGGTTTAACCAAAACATCTACTCCAGTATTGGTCAGGATCAACCCAGTCAAGACCTGAATCGCTTGTGCTATAACCCCTTCGACGGCAAAGTATATATTGGAATGTTTAAGGGTATACTTTCCTACGATTTTAATACGGTGGAAATTTTCAATGCTTTAAACAGCCCTATCGATTCTGCCATTGGTAATGACTTTTTTCAAATAACTTCAGGAGTTGACGTCGACAGTGAAGGCACATTATGGGTGCTCAATCCGCAAACTACTTCTGCTCTGCTCGCGAAAGATCTGGATAACAATTGGTTCGAATTCTTCTTGGGGAATGATAACTCAAAATTCAACAACCTGTTTATTGATAGCTACGATCAAAAATGGATAGCTCTCCGTAATCAAGGGCTTACGGTATACAAGGAAGGTGAAAATATGAGTGCAAGCGGCTCTCAGCAAGTTAATCTGAGCACAAACAGTGGGCAAGGAAACCTTCCAAACAATAATGTCAATACTATTGCAGAAGACAAAAATGGTCAGATTTGGATAGGCACAGACGAAGGCATTGCCTTATTCACCTGTCCCGAAGACATATTAGATCCCTCTTCGCCTTGTCGTGTCTCAGACCGCATAACCAACACCCTTGATCAGTTTACAGAATACCTTTTTGAAACGGATGCAGTTGCTGTTATTGAAGTAGATGGTGCTAATCGAAAATGGATAGGTACAAGTGCGGGTGTGTGGTTATTAAGTGAAGATGGAAAAGAGGAAATTCAACGATTCAATACAGACAATAGTCCACTGCCGAGCAATATTATTTATGATATAAAAGTCAATAAATCGAGTGGTGAGGTATTCATCCTAACGGACCAAGGAATGATCTCTTATTTTAGTGATGCCACGGAAGGATCAGAAAACTTTGATAACATTATAGCGTATCCAAACCCTGTTCGACCAGATTACACGGGCTTTATTTCCATTACGGGATTAGTGGAAAATGCATATGTTAAAATCACTGACACGCATGGCGTATTAATAGACGAAGGTACAGCACTAGGTGGAAAATACATTTGGGATGGCAACGACTACACGGGTCGTCGGGCCAATACTGGAGTGTATTATGTGTTCAGTGCCAATCGTGATGCGACAGAAAAAGTTGTTACGAAGATTGCATTCGTAAAATAAGCTTCAAATTCTGTATTTTTAGTTTTCAAATGATAAGCAAAGAAACCATAGCCAAAATTAATGACGAAGCAGACATTATTGATGTGCTTAGCGACTTCATCAATTTGCGAAAGGCAGGAAGCAACTACAAAGCTAATTGCCCCTTTCACCATGAAAAAACACCTTCATTTGTAATTTCCCCAGCCAAGCAAATCTATAAGTGTTTCGGATGCGGCAAGGCTGGCGATAGTGTCAAGTTTGTTATGGAGCACGAGCATTTTAGTTATGTAGAGGCACTAAAGTACTTGGCTCAGAAATACAACATACCCATTGAAGAAACTATCCAAAGTCCTGAATTCATTGAGCAGCAATCCAAACGAGAGGGATTGTACATCGTTAATGAGTTTGCAAAAGATTTTTTTGTTCAAAACATGTTTGAGACGGAGGAGGGTAAAGCCATTGCGCTGAGTTATTTCAAGGAAAGAGGATTTTCAGATACCATCATTAAAAAATTTCAGCTCGGTTTTGCTTTAGACTCGTACAGCGCACTTACTGACGCCGCTTTGGCAAAAGGCCATCAACTGGAAATGCTGCAGAGTGCTGGATTAAGTTCGAAGAAGGAAAATACCAAGCTGGATTTCTTTCGTGAACGAGTGATGTTTCCCATCCATGGCATATCAGGAAAAGTGTTGGGTTTTGGTGGAAGAATTTTAAAGAATAATGTCAAGGCACCAAAATATATTAATACACCCGACTCAGATATTTACGACAAGAGTAAAGTGCTTTATGGTATTTTTTATGCGAAAAATGCCATTCGAAAAATGGATGAATGTTATATGGTTGAGGGATATACTGATGTAATATCCCTTCATCAAGCAGGCATCGAACATGTAGTTTCGTCCAGTGGCACCTCACTAACCACTGATCAAGTGAGGCTAATTAAACGTTACTCGGAGAACATAACCGTGCTTTACGATGGCGATGCGGCGGGAATTAAAGCAGCATTGCGCGGTATAGATATTATCTTAGAAAATGGCCTAAACGTTAAAGTGGTGCTTCTACCTGAAAATCATGACCCGGACTCCTTTGTTCGGGAACAAGGTCTGGATGGCTTCGATAAATTCGTTAGTGCAAATAAGCAAGACTTTATTCTTTTCAAGCTTCAACTTTTACTCGAAGATGCGAAAAATGACCCGGTTAAAAAGGCCGCTTTGGTCACCGATATACTTGAAAGTATCTCGAAAATTCCGGATGCAATTAAACGTTCGATCTATTTAAAAGAGAGTGCCAATCTTCTTGGAGTAGAAGAGCAAGTTCTTTTAAACGAATCGAATAAAAAGCGTAAGGACATTCTCAGCAAACAGCGGAAAGAAGAACGCATTCAAGAAGAAAGACAAGTCAAAGAGCAATCAATGATTGACGACTTGATTCAACACAACCAAGATTACATTGAAGCAGGTATACATATTGAGAAATTCGAACGAGATGTTATTCGCACACTTCTCGAGTATGGCGGAAAACCATACAAAGAGGATTTGCTCACGGCCGAATATATTTTGGATAGATTAAATGAAGTGCCCATTGAAAATGACCTGCATCTGCGAATAGTCGAGCTGGCTAGGAAAATTGACGACAAAACCAATGAGGAAAGCTTTAGCAATTTCTTTATCAACCATACGGATGAAGAGTTAAGCAATTTGGCCATCACGCTGCTGTTGGGCAATTACAACAAATACGACACAGCACTTTCTGATGGCTGGGCGAAGAAAAAAATGCACACCAATACGAAAGAGCAAATTTTTAAAGACGATATTGATACTGAATTTTTTTGGTTGCGCTATTGGCGAATCAAACTTTTAGAGATTGAGGTGCTCAAGCGATTAAAGCAAGCTTCTCCGGAAGATGATATGACTAAGCTTTTAATGATGAAGAAAAAAGTGGATACAGAAAAAGCAGCGATTGCCAAGGAGAAGAATACGGTAATTACGCCAAGGTAGTTATTGTTCTTGCCAACTTATCCCATCACATAATTTATCGATTTCCAAGCCAAGTTGAATAAGCTCAGGATCAGCTTGACTGTTTGCCTTTATCATTCGATCGATTTTTTCAGTTTGCATCCCAATAAAGAACTGAGGGAAATCTACGTTGTCGATAGGAAACTCATTTGGATACTCTCCCCAACTCAATTTAGCCGCTTTGTTAAATACGGCAAAGGTGATTTCACTATCCAATTGGCTAATGAATTTTCCCGTTCTGTCAGCGTATTGCTTTCCTGAATATGTCATAATGCCATTTCCAAAAATTACGACTTCATATATAGGGCAAGTGCCATAACATCCTGTTCGTTGAAGAATCAGCCTATCTGTTGCCTCTGGCTCAAAAACATTTGAAGCTTTTTTAGTACCTGCACAAGCATTTAAAGAAAGAATTAAAATTAGCCCTATTAATCTCATAACATTTCAAAGGTAAAGTAATCTTGCATGACACTGAGAATTTTTGAACATAAAAAAACCCCTATTTATGTAGAGGTTTTTCTATGTTTGATTGCCATGTATTACATGTCGTATTCTTCATAGTGGTAGATGTACCAGTACACCTCACCACCGTCTAATCCAACTTCAGCGTCCATGTCATCTAGGTACCAAGAGATGTATGTAAAGTCCTCATCAGCATATTCTTCTTCAGAGCCATATTTAGATACAAACAAATCTTTCATATCTGTGTAAAAAGCCTTTGCAGCCGCTTCATCGTAATTGTAATCTGCATCATAGAAATATAAGTACCCATCGATAGAGTTTAAGTTACCCATTTCATCGAAGTATAAGTCTAAGTAATATTGGTGTTCACCAAACTCCCAATAGTAATACAAGTAGCTATCAGTCTCATCATCAAAAGCTTCTTCAGGTAATTTACCTTTTACTGTTTCTCTTGAATCGCCTAGGTTTAATCCGATGAAGTCTCCTTCGGTACTAGAAACTACATCTGCAAAATATTCAGAGTTGTAAACTGGAGTTTCAGCTACATCTCCTCCTTCGCTACTTCCGCATGAAGTAACTGTAAATGATGCGATGAAAGCAATCATTAAAATTGATAAGAACTTTTTCATGTTTTTTTTAAAAATTAAGGGTTAAAAATTGTTTGTATGAAACAAAGATATGGATATAAAAACAATATTCCTAAGATTAATTTTTGAACGCATTCCAGCCTTGGGCAATTAATTTATGTAAATGGTTGGCTCTAGTTTGCAAGGTCAATCCTTTGTCTTTGTTCACGATCTTTCCAATAACCGAAATGTCGATATCATCCGTATTAATCTTGCTTTCATCTGCCGGTGAAACCGTAAACAAAAGCTCATAATCTTCTCCTCCACTGAGCGCTGTAGTAATTGGGTCCATATTAAATTCCAGCGCTTGGTTATACGTATCATTATTCACTGGCACATTAGCCTCATAGATATGACAGCCTACCTTGCTTTGGGTGCAAATATGCATAAGCTCTGAAGATAAACCGTCAGATACATCTATCATTGCCGTGGGTTTGATATTGAATTCCTTCAAATACGCGATAATATCTTTTCTAGCCTCTGGTTTAAGTTGTCGACCAACAAGGTATTGGTGATTATCGAGCTGTGGCTGCATATCAGGGTTCTCTAAATATACATGTTTCTCTCTATTGAGAATTTGCAAGCCCATGTAGGCTGAACCCAGGTCACCACTTACGCAGACAAAATCGCCTTCTTTCGCTCCATCACGATAAACCAAATCATCTTTTTTCGCCCTACCAACCGCCGTAATGGATATATTTAATCCTTGCACAGATGATGTGGTATCACCTCCAACCAAATCCACTCCATACATATCACAAGCATGATGAATTCCAGCATAAAGTTCGTCAAGTGCCTCAACAGAAAACCTATTGGAAATGGCTAGAGAAACAGTGATCTGGGTTGGCTCTGCGTTCATGGCATAGATATCTGATAGATTAACAACTACCGCTTTATACCCCAGGTGCTTCAATGGCATAAAAGATAAATCGAAGTGCACTCCTTCGATAAGTAAATCCGTACTTAAAACCGTACAGGCATCTGTATGCTCAATTACTGCCGCATCGTCGCCAACCCCTTTTATTGAAGAAGCCTGTTTCAGTTTAAAATTTTTCGTCAGGTGATCAATCAATCCAAACTCACCTAAACTTCCAACTGGCGTATGTTTTTCACTCATACTGCAAAGATAGCTTTTAGTTTTCTACCATCACTTTAATTTTTATATCGAATGGAGCTTGGTTATATTTGATTTGCCCTAAAATAAACGCATTGAATAGAAAGTCTCTTTTCCATCTTAGCATTTTTACGCTTTTCGGCTTTAGTTTATTAGCCTACATTATTCTACATTTCAATGACTCTCTAGATTTTTGGCAGCTGTTATCCTTCAAGCATTTTAATACGAAAAGTTTAGCGATAGGTTTGGGAATAGGACTTCTTGGCGGGGGCTTAGGCTTACTACTTATCAAAATTCTTCCTAACGGAAAACTCGACAAGCTCATGCAGCGTATCATGGAAGAAGTTGATCCCCAGTGGCATCACGTTGTTTTCTATTCCTTTTGTGCTGGTGTTGGGGAAGAAATTCTTTTTCGCGGTGTAATTCAGGATTACATTCTCCTTTGGCCTACAGCTATCATCTTTGTGCTTATTCACGGCTATTTAAATTTAAAAGATAAAACCATGTTTATTTATGGCGTATTCTTGATCTTTGTTTCAGGATCTTTCGGCTACCTGCATAAATTTCTTGGTATTTATGCCGCCATTAGTGCTCATTTCATCTATGATGTGATTATGTTTGGGTACCTGAAATTGAAGAAGTAATACCCTGTCTTTTATTGAATTGATTCCCAGAATCTGACCATCTGTTAAAATTTCAGACTAATAGAATCATACAAAATTGATTAGTGAAAGATTGGTTGCGTTAATCATTCTAAAGGACATTTGACAAAAGTTTTCAAATAATCTAATCATTCATCAAAATGATTACATTATTTTCGAAAAACTTTGTAGTGGTGGCACGACTTGAAGTCGTGCCACCACTACGCGCAAAACAAAAGCCCCCGCAAGACTGCGAGGGCTTTCAAAAAATTGGTATGAAAATCTACTTATTCGCTGCGTACAGCTCACTTACTTTGTCCCAATTGATAACATTAAAGAATGCAGTAATGTAATCTGGACGTCGATTTTGATAATTCAAGTAGTAAGCGTGCTCCCAAACATCTAGACCCAAGATTGGGAATCCACCACAGCCCACACCTGGCATTAAAGGATTATCTTGATTCGCGCTTGAGCATACTTCCAATTCTCCTCCTGCTTGAACACACAACCAAGCCCATCCTGAACCGAATTGAGTAGCTGCTGCCTTTGAAAAAGCATCCTTAAAACCATCAAATGATCCGAAGGCTTTATCGATAGCAGAAGCTAACTCACCGCTTGGCGTTCCGCCACCGTTTGGACTCATAACTTCCCAAAACAAACGGTGATTATAAAATCCTCCTCCGTTATTTCTAATAGCAGTATTATCCGTATGCTTTGCAAGCAAATGCTCTATACTCTGATTAGAAAGATGAGCATCTCCTTCGATTGCTGCGTTTAACTTGCTTGTATATCCTGCATGATGCTTACTGTGATGAATCTCCATCGTTCTCGCATCGATGTGTGGTTCTAAAGCATCGTATGCATATGGTAATTTTGGTAATTCAAAAGACATAATAAAAATTTTTAGTTTATAATTTAGTTTCTTTAAGAGAAACAAAAATACAGCTATAAAGTTTCCTAAACGACAGATGACAAAACATTTAAAACCCATGGAGTAACTCCATAAGTTTTCTGTCATGATTTAAAAACACAGATCTAAAGTTTTCTTACTTTTACAAGTATGGAAAGAAGACGATTTATGCAGCTTAGTGCACTTGCGGGAGCAGGTTTTTTTCTAAAACCGTTTAATGGATTAGCCCAAGAAACTGCTATGAATGAGTTAACAAAAGCCGCATTTGGTAAAGATTTTTTGTTTGGCACCGCAACTGCCGCAGCACAAATCGAGGGGGCTTGGAATATTGATGGTAAAGGCCCGAGCAATTGGGATGTCTTTTGTGAAAAATCGAGAAAAATTAAAGGTCGAGATACCAATAAAGAGGCTTGCGATTTTTACCATAAATATCCTGAAGATATAGCCACAATGGATTCTATTGGCTTTGACGTGTTCCGTTTTTCTACAGCTTGGAGTCGAATCCTTCCCTATGGAACAAAACATGTTAATCAACGAGGAATTGATTTCTATGATCGCGTGATCGACACCACCTTAGAAAAAGGAATGCAACCCTGGTTAACACTTTATCATTGGGATTTACCTCAAATTTTAGAAGAAAAAGGAGGTTGGACCAATCGGGATGTAGTCTCTTGGTTTGAAGAATATGTCGCTCTATGTGCCCAACGCTTCGGGGACAGAGTGAAAAACTGGATGGTATTTAATGAGCCGCTTGCTTTTACAAGCTTGGGGTATTTATTGGGTATGCATGCCCCAGGAAAATTAGGAATTAAAAATTTTCTGCGTGCTACTCATCATACCACACTCAGTCAAGCAGCTGGGGGGCGTGTTTTACGGGAACTGCTTCCCGCTAATGCTCAAATAGGAACAACTTTCTCCGTAAGTGCAGTAGAGCCACGGACAGAAAAAGAAAAAGATCGAAGGGCGGCTAGAACCTTAGATGCCTTCCTCAATCGATTGTTTATCGAACCGGCATTAGGGATGGGTTACCCTACAGAAGATCTCAACTTAATTAAGAACATTCATCGACATATGGTACCCGGAGATGAGGAGAAAATGATTTTTGACTTTGATTTTTTTGGCGTGCAAAACTACTTCCGCACGGTAGCCAAACACAGTCCATTCATACCCTTCCTTTGGGCCAACTTCTTGAAAGCAAAGAAACTCGTCGATGATCCAGAAACTCAGATTACTGAAATGGGATGGGAAGTGAGTCCAACAGGCATTTACCGTATTTTGAAACAGTTTAACAACTATGGCAAACCCCTTTATGTAACTGAAAACGGAGCAGCCTTTCACGACACCTTAAATCCCGATGGAAGTGTTCATGATCCGTTACGGATAAAATTCTTTCAGGATTATTTATCGAATGTGCTAAAGGCTAAACAAGAAGGGGTGGATATTCGCGGTTATTTTCTTTGGACTTTCATGGATAATTTTGAATGGGCGGAAGGCTATGAACCACGATTTGGTATTGTATATAATGACTACGAAACGCAAACGCGCTATTTAAAAGATAGTGCACTTTGGTGGCAAAAATTTCTTACTGAACAATCCCTGTGATAAACTAAGGTTGCCTCAAGAAGGTATAACACCTATTTTTTAAGTGCTTCCGCTTTCCATTGAGAAGGTGTCGAACCTGTATTTTGCTTAAAAATACTGTTGAAGGTAGACTTTGAATTAAAGCCACTTTCGAAGGCAATCGCGACAATAGTTAGGTGCTCAAATCGCTCATCTAATAGCCGACGCTTCACTTCTTCCACCCTATACTCGTTAATAAAGGTGAAGAAATTCTTCCCAATATCATTGTTCAAAATTTCCGTAAGGTGATGTCGCGAGATATTGAGCTGCTTAGATAAATCCTGGACGGTAAGCTCTGCATTCAGGAAGGGTCTTTCCGTTTGCATAAAAGAATAAATATGCTCGATATACTCCTCTTTTTGCTCTTCGGAAAGATTGGAATTTTTATACTTCTCTTTCTGTTCGTTACTCTCACGAGATTCATTATAATCCTCTTTTTCTTCGGGTACTACCTTAAATAGGTAGGGTTGTTTAATGCCAAAATAACTCACAGAGAATGCCAAAATGGTTAAAAATATATCCGAAGTATAGGCTATATCGAAGTAGGCCTGATTAGTCACCACATTATATAAACCAAGAGCGAAATAGACGAAATAGGTCAAACTAAATATTGCCGTTAGCACATACAACCAATTCAGTTCATTGCTCTCGGACAAAAATGAAAAGCGGTCTTGGAGCCTCTTCCTGTGGCGCTGTAAAATTTGTAAGGTTAAGAAAGTATAGTAACTCACCGATCCAAGGAAAGCGAATGAATATAGCAGGCGAGCAACTACATATCCATCGGTAAGCAAAAGTTTATGCGTGTCAAAACTTAACTTTTCCCTGAAAAAACTAAAGTATAAAAAGGTAAAAACTATAAAGGGTACAAAATGTAAGAAATCGCGATTCTTAAAGAACCAACGCCGATATAAGAGGTATTTGGTATAAAGAAAAAGAAAGGGACCAAAAGTTAGTGGAATCAAGCCAATCGAAAACTGATTATCAAAAAACTCTCCATGCTCCACACTAATCAGAAGGACCATCATTTTAAATGATATGGTAAGTAACCAAACAAGTAGGATATAATCAGAGCCTTGTTTATCCTTCTTGGTTAGAAGAACAAATGCCACAAAAAGTGCTTGTGATATACCTATATAGTACAGTGTTTCGGGTAACATTTCTTACTACTTAACTCGCAACCACTCTTGATTTTTTGATAAAAAGAAAAAGAATCCATAATGCCCTGTCAAGGTTAGTTCGTCACCAACTACCCTTATCTTACCATTATAGGTATTGCCATTCTTAAAATTATAAATCTTCCCTTCCTTCCAATAATCCTTATCCACATCATATACAAACTGGAGCCAAATATCTGCACCAACAAGATTTCGATTACGTTTCTCTAGGTCTGGATTTTCAACATCGAGCAAGAGTTTGTTGGACTCTCCTTTCAGCTCAATCAATTTACCTGCATAGACCTCTCCACGTCTCTCTACTTGGATTACCTGACTGGAGTCGGTATTTATCCATGCACCTAAAACTCTGTCAGCATCTTGGCCAAGCAGAGCACCAGCAAATAAGCTTATTATTATGAGAAAGGTAAATCTTAACATATTTTTTCCATTGTGAAACTACTAAAAAAAAAGCCACTCTGTTAGAAACAGAATGACTTTTAAAAAACACCTTAAATTATTATCCTTTTATTCAATCAACTTTATTATTTCGTTGATGAACCAAAGTAACATCTAATTGTCTGTAAAAAAAAATAGACGAAGTCAGTTGGTGTCCGAATTCCAAAATACGAACATCCAAACATTTGATAATCAACGTATTAAATTTCCTCAAAGAATCCTGTCTTTTTGTTTTTTCGGACTTTATCCCAAGAGTGACACTTACCATTCATAACAATATAGACTCCCTTGGGAAGTGCTTGAACAAATGCAAAAGCACTACCTAAGTTAAACAAGGCGTCGCTTGCACCAAAAGCATATGGAACCATAGCTCCTGTAAGTACAATAGTTTTGTCAAGCTTGGCTTCAGCTAAAAACCTACCAGTTTCGGTTATCGTATCGGTTCCATGCGTAATGAGGATATTATCCTCTTCAGCCATTTCACAATTTCTTTTGATGATTGCTCGGTCGGCATCATTCATCTCCAGGCTATCTACCATCATCAAGGTTCGGATATTGTAATCCACCGTGCATCTTCCCAATTCCAAAATCCCTGGAATATGGGTTTCGGTAAAGTGCAAGTCTCCATCTATCATATCATACTCCTTGTCGAAAGTACCTCCTGTAACTAAAATGCGAACGGACATAAAAAGAAAATTTGAGTAAAAATACGGTCTTCCGTTTAGAATGAGTAGCAGGAACAAATAATTGTGTGGATTTAGCGGAAGACAATACCCAGAACAACAGCCGTTATCAAGGGAAGTGGCATATCACCTTCAATTTGCCATTCATTATCTCCATAGATTCCAAAGCGTTTGCGAATCACTTGATTTTCATCAATAATATATTCATTTTGGAAGTTGTTATTCCAAATTTGACGCAGCACACCGCTTCGCCATTCCCATTGATTTTGGGGATTCCCACCCCAATAGGGTTTTAATCCCTGTCCATCCCAACGCCACTCCTCCTGGGTTCTAGGATAATGCACCGGACTTAACTTATTGTTTTCAAACTTCCAAACCATGGAGCTGCTCATGGGTACACCATTGGGATAAAGGTAAGTTCCATCCCAAACCCAAATCCAAGCATTGCCCAAAACAGGCACCATGGCCGCTAATCCGTCCCTCTCTTTTGCTGCGGATTGATGAATAAAATCATCCAACTGCTTTTGCATTTGTTGCCTTTCCCATAAGGCATAAAACACAGCAAACAACTGAGCATTCGATACCATCGTAGTGGGTATAAAAGCGAGCAAGCTATCATTTAGATTACTATATATCGCCCAGTTATCCGCGTTCCGAACAAAGGTTGAAATACGATACATTTGCTCTTTAACTCTGATATTAACAGTGGACTCTTGAATAAAAAAATCACTTGCTGCGCCTTTTTTATCGTAGATGGTTCCCTGCTTTTTTTGAGCAAGGCTATCTATGGCAAGGGTAAACCTAATGTCATTATAAGCGGTAGAATTTCCCTGAAATATGATATTTCCTTTCGTAGAAAAGAGGATATTCCCAGAAGGGTCACTTAGCTTATCCGCATTGAGAAGGAATAAGGTGTCATTATCCAGATTAAGCACAGGAAGTTGAGCTTGAGCAAAACCGTGCAAAAGCAGAAAGATGAGACTAAAATATCGCATATAAATCTTCTCTATTTTTCAAATGAATCGTTTGAATACCTAATTTTTCCGCCGCATCAATATTTTCTAATTTATCATCGATAAACAAGGTTTTAGCCGGATTCAGTCGATGCTTATCAAGAATGTAGGTATACGCCGCAGCATCAGGTTTCCGTTGACCAATATCATGCGAATAATAGACATGATCAAAAATTTCATCCAGGGAGTTTATTCCAAGAGGTGGTAGTAAAAATTGATTGACGTAGTCAATATGGATGGCATTCGTATTACTCAAAACAAAGGTTTGATAGCTCTTACGCAAGCTTTGTACCAATTTCATCTTTTGCTGAGGTAATCTGATGAGCATGGCATTCCAGGCCTGGTCAATATCTTCATCGCTTAGCGGTGAGGAGCAGAGTTGACGAAGTCCGTCCCTGAATACTGCTGCCGATATTCGGCCAGTTTCGAGTTGATCAAAAATAGGTGTTTGCGCATGATACGTAAACACGGAGGGAGCAGATGGAGGAAGAATTTGACGAAAAGCTTCGATACTTTTCTCAAAATCAAGGTCAATAATTACCTCCCCCAAATCAAAAATGATATTTTCTATGTCGTGCAGATTTTCAAGCATAAAAAAGATTGTAATTTCTGGCAATATACTTACTTTTGCATTGCTTTGCAGGAAAGGATTTCCAATTTATTCTGTGAAAAATCGGTCCTATA
>JAFMKE010000111.1 GCA_017853115.1 Verrucomicrobiota bacterium | reverse complement strand
AGATTTTAAATTCTCCTCCAATTGATCTGTTTTCGTTGCCCCTAAAATGACACTACTCACATTAGGATTTTTCAAACACCAGGCAATAGAAAGGTTGGTTAAGCTCACGTCTAACTCCTGGGCAAGTGAATTTAACTGCTTGACTTTCTCTTGATTTTCAGGCGACCACACTTTATCCTTAATCCAGGATAGAGATTCTATCTCCATGCGACTTCCCTTTGGAATACCATTTAAATATTTTCCTGTAAGCACACCAGATGCTAATGGAGACCAAATGGTGGTGCCCATGCCATAATTTTCAAATAAAGGCAAATATTCTTTTTCTAGCTTTCTTCTTTCCAACAAATTATATTGCGGTTGCTCTACACTTGGACCAATCAAATTGTATTTTTCTGCAACCAGATGAGCTTCAGTTATTTGCTGGGCATTCCATTCACTTGTGCCCCAATACAAAATCTTTCCTTGTTGAATTAAATTATGCATGGTCCATACGGTTTCGGAGATAGGTGTTTCTTCATCGGGCCGATGACAATAGAACAAATCGAGGTACTCTACTTGAAGTCTATTCAATGCGGCGTGGCATGCCTCTACAACATGTTTGCGCATTAATCCTTTTTGATTGGGTTTATCTCCTCCCCAAAAAACCTTACTGGATACCACAAAAGTTGATCGATTCCAATTCATTTTTTTCAATATCGCCCCCATCACTTCTTCACTCTTGCCTGATGCGTAGGCTTCGGCATTATCGAAAAAGTTTATTCCATTCTCATAAGCCATTTGCATTAATCGCTCGCTAGTATCATCTTGAATTTGACTGCCAAATGTGACCCAAGATCCAAAAGATAATGCGCTTAACTTCAGGCCCGATTTACCCATTCTTCTATATTCCATACTTATTTAATTATTTTAAATTTTTGAATTAAAGACCACAAGACCACCTTATTCTTTTCCCTATTAACAAGCTTTTAACAACTTTTTAAAACTTAAAGCGGTTTAGGTGTTTTAAAGCCTTAATTATAATCTTATTTTTGTTAGATATGTTCGAATTTACAAAAGAAAAAGTAAATCAACTATTCAGTATAGATGAGTACAATGACTTCTTCGAGAAGGCGTCGGTGGGTCAAATTCATGAAGCGCCCTATGATAATCCAGCTTTCGCATCCTACACGGCCGCTAACTATAAACGCAGCCAACAAATTCGAACGAAAGTCGATTTAGATAAAAAACTGTACAACGCGCTTAATGAAGGTATAGAATCATGGACCTGGGTATTGATCACTGAACCCTGGTGTGGCGATGCTTCTTTTATTCAACCCGTTATTGAAGCCCTATGCCTTGCGGGGCAAGTAGATTTGCGCATTGCGCTGAGGGATAAAGAACCTGAGATGATGAATGCCTACCTCACTAATGGCGGGAAATCTATCCCTAAATTAGTGGTACTTGATAAAGATTATATTGAAATATTTCAATGGGGGCCGCGACCAGCAGAACTGCAACAAATGGTTACAGAATTGCTCAGTAATGGGGGCTCGAGTGATGAAAAATTAAAATTGGCACATCAATGGTATAGAAAGTATGGCAATAAAGCTGTGCAAGAAGAATTACTTCATTTAGTTAAAAACAATAAAAATCGTGAATAATAAGATAGTTAAAACATCCGAAATCAAGATAAAAGTAGGTCTAGACCAAAATAACATACCTATCGATTTGAAGTGGATGGCCACCGATTCGGAACATCAAAATTTAAATGATTGCAAGTCGGTAAATATCTCTATATGGGACCCAAGAGAAAACAACTCTTTAGGTATTAATCTTTGGACAAGCGATCTACGCGTTGAAGAAATGCACTCGCATTATTTTCGAACGCTTATGAACATGACCAACAGCTATGTGCAAGCAACAAAAAACCCATTTGCTCAGAAAATGATGCAGAAATTCTGCGAAGATTTAGCCAAAGAAACCGCAGATTGGGAAGAAGTAAAGGATAAATAAGTTAAACTTAGTATAAAAACAATATGATGAAAAGAATAGGTATACTAGTCATTACAATCTTGACAGTGTTTAGTGTAAGTGCGCAAAAGAAAGGACACAAAATTTCTCTCACAGCTCCACAATTGGCGAATGAAACATTTTACCTCGCCTACCACTACGAGCAAAAACAATATATCAGCGATACCCTTATTTTTGACAATAAGGGCAAACTCACCATTGAAGGAGATGAACCGCTTCACCATGGTGTTTATCTGGCAGTGTTCCCATCATTGAAAAACCGCTATTATGAGTTTTTAATTAAAGATCAGTTCTTCGGCATGGAATTGAAGGATACCACTAAAATGAATGCAGTTAGCTTTGTCAATTCACAAGACAATCTAATTTTTCAAACGGATATGAATGAAATGCAAGAATTGAGAAATGCATCTCAAGTTCTTGATGGTAAAATTAAAACGGCCACTAGCGAGGAAGAGAAGCAAAAATGGAAAGAAGAACTCAATGACATTAATACGGCATTTACCGAAAAACGAGTAAAGCTGATAGAAGATAATCCAGACCTTTTCTATTCAGATATTCTAGGTATGTTGCGTGAAATCAAGATTCCCGAGTCACCAAAGGATGAAAACGGCGAGGAATTAATAGAAAACTTTAGATTCAAATATTTCAGAAGTCATTACTGGGATTATGTTGATTTTAGCGAGGAGGGAATTATACGAACGCCGCTTTTCAAAACTAAGATTGATGATTTCCTCGAGAAATACACCTATAAAAGCCAGGACTCCCTGATTCATTCATGTGATATTATTGTTGAATTAGCCAAGGCCAATGAGAAGGTTTTTCAATATGTTCTGGTAACTCTTGTAAATAAATATGCAAACAGTAAGGTAATGGGAGATGATGCTGTGTATGTGCACTTAGTAAAAAACTATTACGAAACTGGATTAGCTTCATGGATTAATGAAGAACAACTAGCAAAAATGAAAGAACGAAGAGTAGCGCTTGAGCCTTTACTTATCGGCAAAATATCGCCGAATTTAACTTTGCGTGATACGACTATTAGTAACTTATACACTTTACATGATATCACGACAGATTATACCATCTTGTATATCTGGGATCCTGAATGCGGGCATTGCAAAAAGGTTACACCGAAGTTAGGTGAATTTTATAAAAAGCATACGAACGAAAGTTTGAGTGTTTATGCAATTACAACCTCCAACATTGAAGAAATTGATGTGTGGAAGAATTTTATTAAAAAGCACAATTTAGATTGGATTAATGTGGGTGATTTGTACCACCAAACGAAATTCCGTAGTTTATATGATGTGACTAGTACCCCGCAAGTTTTCGTGTTAGATAAGAACAAAAAAATTATTGCTAAACGCATAGGTGTTGAGCAACTCGAAGGTTTCTTTCATCAATATATGAAAAACACAGGTGACGAAAATTATATGAATTTTGAGTTAGACAACAACGCCTTACAAGGAGAAGATGAGCATCATGAAGGTGATGGACATGCGCATTGACAATTGACAAAAAAGAGACTTTATAAATTATTAGATTGAGCAGTAGTTTTGATCAAAAATCCAAATTACACCTTGCTTCCTTCTTTTAATTGCTGAACTGTAAATAGGCCCAAGCCAAGTAATACGCCAAGAAGGCTGAGCCACTGCGTATTGCTCAATGGTCCCCAATAGGTACTGCTGTCCTTTAAAAATTCGATAAGTAGTCGTCCACCAAGTACAACTATCAAGAACATGGATACAAAAAATCCAAGGGGTCTAGAATCTTTTTTGTAAAACCACCAAAAGAGTGCAAAGCAAAAGAACAACCACAAGGATTCGTACAACTGAACAGGGTGTCTCGGCAAATTCTGGGCATCGCTTAATGGGAAAACGACAGCCCAAGGTAGATCTGTTACTTTACCATACAATTCGCTATTAATGAAGTTGCCTATTCTTACTAAGGCCCCCAAAATTGGCATAACGAGTGCTACTTTATCTAAGGACCATACGAAAGTGAACGATGGATGATAGTGAGCAAATAAAAAAAGAGCTATCACAACTCCTATCATTGCACCGTGACTAGCTAATCCTCCATTCATTATTTCGAACATTAGTAAAGGACGAGCAATGAATTCATCAAAATGGTAGAATAAGACGTCAAACACCCGTGCTCCTATTACAGCACCAAGAAATACGTATTGTATTAATAGCGTAAGTTTTTCCGAATCTTTATTTTCTCGAGCGAAAATTGCACGACCAATAAAATAGGCGAGCAGAATCGATGCGGACCAAGTTAAGCCATACCAACTCACTCGGACAATACCAAAATCGAAGGCTATGGGATTGGGATTCCAGACAAGATAATCTTGCATGAGGATTTACTTTTTAAGGTAAGGAAAATTCTTTCCTGGATAGTAAGCCATATCACCCAGCTCTTCCTCGATTCGCAGTAATTGGTTGTATTTAGCCATACGATCTGTTCGACTGGCCGAGCCTGTCTTAATTTGCCCTGTACTCAAAGCAACTGCTAAATCAGCAATAGTTGTATCTTCTGTTTCACCCGAACGGTGACTCATTACCGAAGTATATTTATTACGAGTAGCCAAGTTGACCGCATTTATCGTTTCAGTAAGCGTTCCGATTTGATTTACCTTGATTAAAATGGAGTTAGCGATATTTTCATCGATGCCTTTTTGTAGGCGTTGGGTATTGGTTACAAACAAATCATCTCCTACCAACTGAATCTTATCTCCCACTTTATTTGTCAGAGACTGCCAACCTTGCCAATCATCCTCATCCATTCCATCCTCAATCGAAATAATCGGGTATTTTTCACACCAATCAGCCCAGTAACTCGCCATTTCTTCACTGCTCAATTTTCGTCCATCAGATTTATGAAAGTGATATACGCCTTCTTCCTTATCATAGAATTCAGAAGCTGCGGCATCCATAGCAATCCAAATATCTTCGCCCGGCTTATAGCCTGCCTTTTCAATCGCTAATAAAACAGTTTCAATTGCTTCTTCATTACTTTTAATGTTCGGGGCAAACCCCCCTTCATCACCAACGTTCGTTGAATACCCTTTTTCATGAAGAACTTTCTTTAAGTGGTGGAAAACCGAGACACCCATATGAAGGGCTTCACTGAATGAATCAGCGCCAAAAGGCATAATCATAAATTCCTGAAAGTCGATACTATTGTCTGCGTGAGAACCCCCATTCAAGATGTTCATCATAGGCACAGGAAGCGTATTTGCATTTACACCACCAACATAACGAAACAAGGACTGATTCGATGCCATAGCTGCTGCTTTTGCACAAGCTAGAGAAACAGCTAATATAGCATTTGCTCCTAGTTTGCTTTTATTGGCTGTACCATCAGCATCTATCATAAGTTGATCAATGAGATTTTGCTCGAATACATCCACACCGATCAACAAATCCGCAATTGTATCGTGAATATTATCAATCGCATGTTGAACACTTTTTCCAAGGTAATAATCTTTGTCTCCATCCCTGAGTTCAACGGCCTCATGGACACCGGTAGACGCGCCACTTGGCACAGCCGCCCGTCCGAAGAACCCATCTTCCGTAAATACATCTGCTTCAACCGTAGGATTACCCCGAGAGTCAAGTATTTGTCTAGCTTTTATATCAATAATAATACTCATTACAAAATTTTATTGTGTCATTAAACTTTCAAACTGCTCAAACAAGTATCTCGAATCATGTGGACCCGGAGAAGACTCGGGATGATATTGTACCGAGAATGCCTTTTTATTATTGATTCGTATACCTTCAACTGTATTATCGTTCAAGTTAACGTGAGTTATCTCCACCTGGGCATTCTTCTCAATATCCTCGCGACTTACCTCGAAGCCGTGATTCTGTGAAGTAATTTCACATTGACCTGTAATAATGTTCTTAACGGGGTGATTCAGCCCGCGGTGCCCATGATGCATTTTATATGTTGACACACCATTAGCTAAGGCCAATACTTGATGCCCTAGGCATATTCCGAATATCGGCTTATCCGCCTGCATGATTTCTTTTACCGTATTTACGGCATAATCTGCCGCTGCTGGATCGCCCGGACCATTGGAGATAAAATACCCATCAGGCTTAAATCCTGACAT
>JAFMKE010000110.1 GCA_017853115.1 Verrucomicrobiota bacterium | reverse complement strand
AAAAACCTACAGGAAATCTGTAGGTTTTTTTTATTCCTCTTCTTTTCTTCACTAACTTTGCCAACTTCATGAAAAAAGACGAGCATCACATCATTTCCGAACCGGAATTTATTGCAGTAGAGGGTGCTCGTGAACACAATCTAAAGAACGTTTCAGTAAATATCCCAAGGAATCAGTTAGTGGTGATAACAGGTATTAGTGGTAGCGGAAAATCATCCTTGGCATTTGATACCATATACGCAGAAGGGCAACGAAGATATCTAGATACATTTTCGAATTATGCCCGCCAATTTATTGGCAATATGGAACGCCCAGATGTAGACAGTATTACAGGCTTGAGCCCCGTTATATCTATTGAACAAAAGACAGTGAGTAAGAATCCGCGAAGTACCGTAGGTACAATTACGGAAGTCTATGATTTCTTCCGATTGCTGTTTGCTAGGGCTGCAGATGCGTATTCCTATGTTTCTGGCAAGAAAATGGTCCAGTTTACTGAAAAGCAATTGATCGATACGATTCGTTCGAGTTTTCAAGGTAAAAAGATAGTTGTCTTAGCACCCTTGGTTAAAGGAAGAAAAGGCCATTATCGGGAGCTTTTTGACAGTCTTTTTAAACGTGGATACCTCAAAGTTCGTGTGGATGGAGAAATTTTGGATATCGTGCCAAAAATGCAAACGGATCGATATAAGGTTCATGATATCGAGGCAGTAGTTGACCGACTTTTACTTAAAGAAGAAAATGAGGAGCGCCTACTCAATAGTATAGATAAAGCAATGAAATTAGGGGAAGGCCTACTTTTTATACTGGATTTAGAAGAAGGGAAAACTTATCCCTTCAGTAAAAATCTAATGGACAGTGAAAGTGGTATTTCTTATGATGCGCCTTCACCCAATACGTTTTCCTATAATTCTCCATACGGCATGTGTCCCTCTTGCAAAGGATTGGGCTACAAAATGCAGGTGAATGAAGAGGCGATTCTTCCCGATCAATCACTGAGCATCAACAAAGGCGGTATAGCGCCTTTAGGCATTCGGAGAGAAGGGTATCTGTTTAAAGAGTTAAAACGACTTTCGAAGAAATATAATTTTAATCTCGCTGAGCCTATTGGTGAAATGGATAGGGATACGCTGAACTTGTTATTGTATGGCGACCCTAACCAAGAGTCGCCCTCAGAGGAAGTTAATATTTCTGATGCTGACCGGTGGTATACTATAGAAAATGGCGGTGTTGAAGCCATGCTGATCCGCAGTTATCGGGATACTACTTCCGATAGTATCCGTAAATGGGCAGAACAATATATGGAACAGGAAACCTGTTCCTCGTGTAAGGGCTATCGTTTGAAGCAGGAGTCTTTATCATTTAAGCTCGATGGCTTACATATCGGACAATTGTCAGCTATGAATCTCGGCACTTTGGCCAAATGGTTGACGGATATTGAAATGCGACTGACAGAAAAGCAAAATGAAATAGCTTCGGAAGTGCTAAAAGAAATTCGCGAACGAATCGGATTTTTGTTGGATGTAGGTCTTGATTACTTGAGTCTGGATCGGCCAGCTCGAAGCTTGTCTGGCGGCGAAGCCCAGCGTATCCGATTGGCTACTCAGATAGGTTCGCAATTGAGTGGGGTAACCTATATTTTGGATGAGCCAAGTATCGGTTTGCACCAAAGAGATAATGAGCGCTTGATTCAATCTTTGAAAAAATTAGCAGAAGCAGATAATTCGGTCATAGTGGTCGAACATGATAAAGATATCATGTTGGCTTGCGATTATCTTATAGATATTGGTCCAGCTGCTGGTGAACATGGAGGGGAAATAGTGGCAGCGGGGAGACCTGAAGCGTTTAAAAAGACTAATACACTAACTGCAGATTATTTGTTCGGTTCCAAAGAAATTGCAGTTCCCAAAAAAAGAAGACCGGGAATTGGCAAGCAAATCGTATTAAAAGGAATGACAGGCAACAACCTGAAAAATCTCGATTTGGCTTTTGACTTGGGGAAATTCATTTGTGTGACTGGCGTTTCAGGTAGTGGGAAGTCAACTATTGTAAATGAAACACTTTACCCTATTTTACATCATTATGTATATAAAGCCCGAACTAAGCCTTTACCTTATGAATCGATTTCGGGTTTAAAGCACATCGATAAAGTAATTGAAATTGATCAGTCGCCTATTGGTCGCACGCCCCGATCCAATCCAGCTACCTATATCAAGGTTTTTGATGAGATTCGTAAATTGTTTGCCTCAACTCCTGAAGCAAAGATTCGTGGTTTTAATCCCGGAAGATTTTCATTTAATGTGAAAGGTGGTCGTTGTGAAGAATGCGGTGGCGGTGGTGTCAAAGTGATTGAAATGAACTTTTTACCCAATGTTGAGGTCGAGTGTCCGCGATGCATGGGAAAACGATATAATAGAGAAACCCTCGAGATTCGTTTTAAAGGCAAATCAATTTACGATGTGCTCGAAATGACCGTAGAGGATGCCTGTGATTTTTTTCAACCTCAGCCTAGAATTTATAGAAAAGTCAAAACATTATTGGATGTAGGTCTGGGTTATTTGCGCTTGGGACAAAGTTCAACTACCGTGTCTGGCGGAGAAGCACAGCGAGTAAAGCTGTCTGCTGAATTGAGTAAGAAAGATACAGGACAAACTTTCTATATCCTCGACGAACCTACTACAGGTTTGCATTTTGAAGATATCCGAGTTTTGCTTAAAGTATTGAATAAACTTGTAGATAAGGGTAATACGGTCTTGGTGATTGAGCACAATATGGATGTGATCAAGATGGCTGATCATGTTATTGATATTGGTCCGGAGGGTGGTGATCGTGGTGGTCAAATTGTTTTCCAAGGTACACCTGAAGAGTTGGCCCAAGCTACGGAAAGCCATACCGGACGATTCTTAAAAGAAGAACTGAAGTAATTGATTCCTTAGCTTTTATTTTAACTCAATCCGATTAACTTTGTAATGTATTGGTGCTGGAAGAATATCTTCTCAGCTTAAAAGGGAATCTCGTAAGAATCGAGAGCAGTCTCCGCTGCTGTATTTTCCGTTAATGCTTAAACAAGATGCCACTGTGAAAATGGGAAGGCGTTTAAGTAGGAATAAGCCAGAATACCTGCCTGTACAAAATAGGAAACCTGCTTTCGGAAGAAAAGTAAATTCCAATTCAGCTTTTGACCATTCTCGGGTCCTTGCGCTGCGTTGTGTTTATATACTTCTAAAGGCGATTGTAGAAGTTGGATTGAAACACACACGGAAAAATATTATTACCCTCCTTATTACTTTGGTTGCTTGCACGGGCTTGCAAGCGCAGTTCGATACCACTTTGGTGCTGCCTGAGATGCAGGTGTTAGAATTACGAGCTAACGCCATTGGAACGGAGAAAATCCTTTTTGACAAAGGGCAACTTGAAGAGAGAAGTTTTTTCAGTTTAGCCGACTTTTTGAACCAAGAAAGCAATATCTACGTCAAATCTTATGGTGGGAATAGTTTAAGCTCGGTTAGTATTCAAGGCGCAAGTGCTGCACAAACACTTATTCTATGGAATGGCCTGCCTATTCAAAGCCCAACTCTAGGCCAGCTGGATCTGGCATTGATTCCAAACAATTTTAGTGAAGAAGTGAATATTCAACTCGGAGGGAATAGCTCTTCTTGGGGAAGTGGTGCAATAGGTGGATCTATCAATTTGAAAAATGAAGTTGACTACAATCAAAATCTTGAGTTGAGCTATGGAGCCAGTTTGGGTAGCTATTCGAATCTGATTCAACAGGGAAAAATTCAATTGGGAAATGCGAAATTTCAAAGTGTAAGTCGAGTGAACTATCAGCGAGGAACGAATGACTTTCTCATTAGCCCCGATCCTGCTGTACCGGACTATCGTCAAAGCAATGCTGCATTTGTTCAAGCCGGCATCCTACAAAGTTTTCATTATCGTCCGAATGCGAATCACGATATTGCCGTTTTCGCGTGGATTCAACAAAGCGAGAAAGAGATTCCTCCGACAATTACACAGAGAAACAGTGAAGCTTTTCAAGAAGATGCTTTTTATCGTTTGATGGCTAACTGGAAATACACCAAAAATAAGCACCAACTAAAGACCAGCTTTGGGCATTTTCGAGAAAAACAAAACTATGAGGACCCATTGATTGATTTAAGTGCTTTGAATAAATTTCAAAGTTTGTTAGCCGAGTTTGACTATCGTTTAAGCATCCATCCACGCCATCAATTGCAGCTTTCAAGTACTACCGTTTTGAATACCTCCGATAACGAGGCCTATGGGAAAAAACAAATGCAAAACAGAAGTGCTTTACTCGCTGCTTACAGTTATCAGTTTAAAAGATTGGCTTTGCAACTCAGTATACGCGAGGAGTGGGTTAACAATGAGTTCCTGCTACCTGTGCCCTACATGGGATGGCAGCAGGGGATAGGCCAAAATTTCACTTTTAAGTTAAAAGTATCTCGAGAGTTTCGTTTACCAACCTTAAATGATTTGTATTGGATTCCTGGAGGTAATAAGGATTTGATGCCAGAGTCGGGATGGAGTCAAGAATTGGGGCTTAATTATTCTCAGGAAGTTGATGGGCATAAATGGAGCCTAGCGCATAGTTTTTTTAATAGAAATATAAGGAATTGGATTATGTGGGCGCCAAGTAATCAAGCATTCTGGGAAGCCCAAAATATCAACAAAGTATGGTCTCTGGGTACAATGAGTAAAGTGGGGTACTCCTATACGCGGGATAAATTTTCCGTAGCAACCGATCTAAGCTTCAATTATACTCGTTCTATTTTTCAGGAAGCGCTTCGTTTTCCTAGAATAGCTGTAGGTGACCAACTATTGTATACCCCTGTTTTTCAAGGGATGGCTAATTTTCGTTTGAATATAGTTGGTTTTGAATTACGCTACCAACATCAAATAGTGGGACAGACGCAAGGAGCAAATGATGAAATTCCCCAATTTCATGTCGGAAATGTTCATTTCAGCCATCCATTTGATCAAGGAAATCTATCGGGAAAGATTTTCTTAACCATCAATAATATATTTAATCAAAACTATGTCATTGTGGAACGGAGACCTATGCCGGGAACCAATGTTCTCTTTGGCATGCATATCAACTTTAAAAACAATAAACGATGAAAACAAAACTACTTCTTGCCGCAAGTTTCTTATTTAATCTAGCTTGGGCACAAACTACAGCTACTTTCGAGAATTTTAATTTGGCTGCGGATTCCGCCTTAAATGGTAGTGATCTCTCGGGTGGCTATAGTGATGGAAACCTATTTTTCCCTAATTCCTATGATGTTCAATTCGGTTCATGGGCCGGTTTCAGCGTTTCAACAAAAACGGATGTGACTACACCGGGTTTTACGAATGATTTAAGCTGTATAGCAGGTGAAGGCGCTCTAAATTCAAACTCCTATGCGGTAGGTTATTTTCCATTCCCTCTGTATGAACAAGTTATTGATATTACTGGCAATGCAGATGGAGGGGCAATGGAAGGTATGTATGTAAACAATAGCACTTACGCATTTTTGAGCATGCGGGATGGCGATGCATTCGCTAAAAAATTTGGTGGGGTTAGTGGTAATGACCCAGATTTCTTTAAGTTAAAAATCCAAAAATATCTCAATGGATCCCTTGGTAGTGCAATGGTAGAGTTTTATTTAGCTGATTTTCGCTTCAGCGACAATTCACAGGATTACATTATCGATGAATGGACTTATGTTGATCTAACAAGTCTAGGTAATGCCGATAGCTTGTTGCTTTCATTTGAGTCATCAGATACTGGTCAGTTTGGCATCAACACACCAACCTATGTTTGTTTGGATGAGCTTACCACTAAAGATGGGCCTGCAACAAGTATGCGAAGCCTTGAAGAAGTCATTCATATCGGTGTTTATCCAAATCCCGTTGCAGCCAGTTTGTCTATACGAAATCAAGATGATCTGCGAGGGGAGGTACTTATTTTTGATATCGCGGGTAAGCAAATGGGGCAATATCCAATGACTAAGCAATTCGAAATTGATGTTGCCGACTGGCCATCAATGATCTACCAGCTCGTATTTCGCAAGACAGATGGTAAGGTATATCGTTCATCTTTTGTAAAGAAGTAGTTCTACTTGATAAGCCTACCTGAAAGGG
>JAFMKE010000109.1 GCA_017853115.1 Verrucomicrobiota bacterium | reverse complement strand
CCTTGACAAGACGTTTGCATCGTAGGGCAAATCGGAGTTATGTCTGAATAGCTCGTACGAAAAGCAAAATCACTACCCGAACCGCAACTGCCCGTCCAGAAAATCTCTGCATAGCCATCCATTGCAATACCGTTACAATCTCTGTATAATCGAAGAGTAACTTCAAATTCCGTAGGACTGAGCTGCTCATACATTAAGTCTCCACCTAAAGCATGAGTTGCTTGTGCTTGGTTGATTAATAAAAAAGAAAAGAATAAAAGAAAAAGAGTTTTGAAAGTTTGGGTAGATGTTCTCATGTTTCGCTGTTTAGTCAGTTTTTAATTTGCGTTACATGTGGTTATACGCAACTAAACAAAGCATGGTTACATTAGAGCACTTTTATTCAAGTGAAACCCCTTTCACCCCTAATAAATCAAGGAAAATATTTTAAAAAAAAAAGAAAAACAGCGAAACATCGTTCATCTATTTACAGTGAGAATAGTTGAAGAATTCTCTAAAATTAGGCTGATTGGATGGAGAATTCCATCCAACTTAAGGATAGTAATCTATAGAGTTAATGACTTTTATACAAGTAGAAAAGTACGCGAAATAGACTATAACTCGCGCTTGGTAATTAAATCGGCAATTGAAAGCAACTTAGATTTCGAGTAATCGCTTTCTACTTTATGGAGACAATCTAATCCCGCTTGAAGATATTTATTCATTTGGTCTTTACAGTATTCCTTAGCTCCACTTCGAGTAAAAATTTCTTTCACTTCACTAATTTTAGTGATTTCATCATCCTCACTACTTGTTTGTTGTTGATACCATTCGATAAGCTTTACCCTATCATCAGAAGAGGCAAGCTTAGCACTTGAAATATAGAGAAGTGTTTTCTTGTTGTTTAGTATGTCTCCACCAATTCGCTTCCCTACTTGCTGATCACCAAATGAATCAAGATAGTCATCCTGGATTTGGAAAGCGATACCAATTAAACGTCCAAACTCATACAACAATTCTTGATTCTTTTTCGAAGTACCCGCTATGATGGCCCCCATCTGCAAACTACATGCAAGAAGCACCGCTGTTTTATAGCATATCATCTGAATGTATTCTTCTTCACTAACCATGTCCTGGCTCTCAAAATCAACATCCATTTGTTGACCTTCATGAATTTCGATGGCTGTTTTACTTATCAAATCGAAAAGTTCCATACGATATTGACTATCACTTCCCACACATAACTGTAAAGACTTGATAAACATAAAGTCACCACTTAAGATACCTGCATTCAAGCCAAATTTTTTAAAAACTGTTGGTTTTCCCCGACGGATGGCTGCATGGTCCATGATATCATCATGTACAAGGGTGAAATTGTGGAATAGTTCAATTCCGTATGCATTGCATACGACATCCTCTTGTTTACCTCCGAACAACTCGTTGGCATATATCATTAATAAGGGACGAATATATTTCCCTCCTGACTGCATAGCGTAGGCTACAGGTTGATACAAATTGTCTGGTGTATCCTTAAAAAAATCTTGGTGTAACTTTTTAAATAATTCCGGTAATTGCTTCGCGTATTCCATGGGGTTCATTTGTTTTTTTCAAACAAGTGACAAATCGATTTGTTTATCCTTTAAGCTCGTTTTCGCTACCTTAACCAGCACTTTATCACCAATTTGATACTTTGTATTTGACTTAAGTCCGGTTAAACGCATATTCTCTTCGTCGTAAACAAAGTCTTCAGTCTGTCGATCTAAATTTACCATACCTTCACATCGGTTGTCTATCAGCTCCACAAAGAAACCACGTGCAATGACTCCACTAATAACTCCTTCAAACTGCTCTCCTATTCGCTTCGACAAATACTCCACCTGTTTGTATTTGATTGCCTCTCTCTCCGATTTCTGCGCCTGTCTTTCCATCAAGCTAGACTGATTACACAAGTCCTCTAACTCCTCATCTGTATAAACAGCTCTTTCCTTTAAAAGCGTTTGCAAAAGAAGTCGATGAACCAAGACATCTGGATAACGACGAATCGGTGAGGTAAAATGCGTGTAATGCTCGTAAGCCAAACCATAATGACCAATATTTTTAGTGGTGTAAGCTGCCTTGGCCATTGAGCGAATTGCCAACTTGCCTAAGACTGCCAACTCAGGCTTTTGATCTATAATGTCCATTAAATTATTTAAGGCATCTCTGGCCTGATCTTCATCTTTAAAGGTGATATTGAAACCAAAGCGTTTGGCGACATTAGACAAAATCTGCAATTTCATCAAATCAGGTTTGTCGTGTATTCTATAAACGCTAGTAATTGACTTCCTTCCTTTTTCTGCCTTACTTAAAAATTTAGCTACCGTTGTATTGGCCAGCAGCATGAAATCTTCAACCAGCAAATTAGCATCTGTTCGTTCTTTCACATACACTTCAACCGGCACGGCATTTTCGTCCAATTTAAATCGAACCTCATCGCCTGCATCAAAGTTAATTGCTCCGTTTTTGGTTCTCTTCTTGCGCAAATCGTAAGCAATACGATTCATTAAATCCAATTCTTCATATACCTCCCCATTGCCCTGCTGTAAAATCTCATAAACTTCACCATAGGTAAATCGACGGTTTGACTTAATCACTGTTTTGGCAAATGAATACTGAACAATCTTGTATTGAGGCGTAAATTCAAACAAGACAGAAAATGCGCATTTCTCTTCATTCGGACGTAAAGAACATACTTTATTTGAAAGCTTTTCTGGAAGCATTGGACACACTCTATCAGGTAAATACACCGAAGTAGCGCGCAATTGAGCTTCTCTATCTAAGGCGCTTCCCGGATAGACATAATGCGCCACATCAGCAATATGCACGCCTATCTCAAAATTTCCATTCTTCAAAGGCTGAACGGACAAAGCATCATCAAAGTCTTTAGCGTCTACTGGATCAATGGTAAAAGTAAGTACATCACGATAATCCAAGCGTTCACTCAACTCGTGTTTAGAGATAGTCTCTTTAATCTTATTCGTTTCAGCGAGTACATCTGCTGGAAAAACAATATTGAATCCATTTTCCATTAAAATGCTCCGCATCTCGAGTTCATTTGGACTGAGATTACTCAGTTTCTCCATGATTTTACCTACTGGATTCTTTCCTGCAGTATCCTGCCAATTGATGATATGCACAACAACCAAATCGCCAGTCTCACAATTCATCGTGTAGCTCTCGGGGATGAACACATCAAAAGGCACGCGATCATTCATTGGAACAGCAAAACCAAAGCCATCCGTTTTTTGAAAAGTACAGATGAATTCAGCTTGGGCATGTTTGATTATTCGAACAATCTTCCCTTCTGGCTTACGCTTGTCGTATTTCGTCAATTCAATTTCAACTGTGTCATTCGACATCGCATTCATGGTATGTTTGCGTGGAATTTTCACGTCGGATTCAAAATCCTCGATAATCACATAGCCTACGCCACTTTGCGCTAAATCCAATTTCCCTTGCAAGGATTCGTTTGGTTTAGTCAAGAATTTTTTCTTGGCCACTTTGCCTTTATCATTAAAACTAAGTAAACCTCTTTTCTCTAATCGAGCTAAGGCATGTTCAATTTTCTCGACGCTATATTTCTTAACAAAGTGATTGAAAACCTTATTGGGATTCATTCCCGAATTCCCTTTCTTTTCGACATATTTAAGAATTGCACCATCGATGCCAGAGTTTCCTTTTTGCTTTTTATTTTTATTCGTCTTCTTTCTAGGCATTTTATTTAACCCTCATTTTTCTTCCTTAAAGCGTAAAGGTAAGAAAAGCAATGTTGTGAAATCAATAATTAACTTGCCGTGATCAAATAGAAAGTAAAGTATATATTTGGTATCAATCTTGATAATATCATCTAAAAGATATGATGAAGTATTTATTTCTTTCCCTATTGCTGAGCTCTTCCATAATATCATGTCATCAGAGCAAGGCACTTTCTAGTTCAAATGAAATGGCCGTTGAAGAAACTTTTCTTAATTTGTACGATATCTGGGCATTAGTAGCTATTGATGGCAAGGAAATCGACAAAGAACAATTCAAACAAGGTGTGCCCACACTTGAGATTTATACCGATGAAAAACACATAATAGGATTTGGGGGATGCAACAATTATTTCGGTGAAATTGATAAAATTTCCAATGACACGCTGATTTTCAAATCCATCGCAGCAACTAAAAAAATGTGCACGGACACCGATGAAAATACTTTTTTTGAGCGATTAAATAATATCGAAAGTTATCAATTGGGGCAAATGAAGCTATTCTTGTACGCGGGCAATAATCAATCACTGAGTTTTAAAAAAATCGATTAGATGCGGCGTTTAACTATACTATTTAGCCTTTCTTTCATTACAACACTTGCACAAGTGCAACTTGATTTAGTCGCTTTACTTCCCTTGAGCATTCAAGAGACCTCTGGTTTAATCCGCGTTCAAAATACCTTAATTACACACAATGATTCGGGTGGTTCAAACGCCCTGTATGTTATTGACCCAAACTCAGGATTCGTTACCAGAACTTGCCATATTGCAAATGCCAGCAATGTTGACTGGGAAGACCTTGCAGCAGACAATCAATATATATACATTGCTGATTTCGGAAATAATTCGGGATCTAGAACCGACTTGAAGATTTATCGTGTAAGTCAAATAGACTTTTTTAACACCACCAATGACACGATTTTTGCTGACACCATCTCTTTTAGTTACTCCGATCAAATAGACTTTACAGCAGGTTCGAATCAAACGAATTATGATGCGGAAGCCTTGATGGTCAAAGGAGATAGTTTATACATATTTAGCAAGCGTTGGTTGGATCAAAGTTGTCAGGTATACGCATTAAGTAAAATACCCGGAACCTATACTATTGATCCCGTTGCCAGCATACCCAGTGAAGGGCTTATCACGGGAGCTGTTTATGATACTATTTCGTCCTCGATTTTTTTATGCGGCTATGGCCCTCCTATCCCATTTCTTATTGAGATAAAAAATTTTGACAGCTTTCCCATCGAATCATTTAATATTAGTAAAACAATTCTTGATGTTCCCGTAGGTAGCTCTGTACAAATTGAAGCTATTACCATGAAAAATGACTCGGAACTTTTTTTGAGTTCCGAAACCAGTGTGTTAGGTGATGCTTCACTGATGTCATTGGATTTTTCCCGCATGCTAAATACCACAGAAAGGTCTAAAGACATACTCAATCCTTATCCCAACCCAAGCTCAGATTACCTTTTCTTTGAAAATAATCAAGGGGCATGTTTTAGTTTATACGATCTGTTGGGTAAACCAATCGAAAAAACCTGTGCTAGCGGCATATCGCTCAAACACTTACCCGATGGCTTATACTTTCTTGTTGAAGAAGATACTAAGAGCGTATATCCAATCATCATTGAGAATAATTAGGCATCTAATTTATTATACATATACTAGCAGCTCTTGTTAATCGTTTTAACAGGTGTTGAATAAATCAGTAAGCACACCAAGGTATCTTTACCTTATCTACAATTGATTTTATGCAAATCGTCAAAAAGATACTCATTAGTGTATTGGCACTCATTCTGGCAGGAATTTCGGGGCTATCGATATTTTTATTCACACAGCAAAAGTTTATAAAGCGCCAAAGTATTGAAGCACTTAACAAACAGTTAACTACAGAAGTAGCTATTCATGGTGCCATAGACTTACGTTTCCTTTCTACCTTCCCCAATGTCAGCCTAAGTTTTGAAGAAGTATATATCGCTGATAAAATGCGTCAAACGGACACCTTGGCGAGTCTGGAGCATTTAAGACTTGAACTCAACATTTGGGCATTGTTAAAAAAAGATCTAAGCATCGATGGTATATACGCACGGGATGGTTTTCTTCATTTATTCACTAACCATTTAGGTCAATCAAATTACCTGATTCTTGAAGCTAATCCCGAAGCAAAAGGCAGTTCCTTACTCCAACTAGAGCAAATCGCTTTATATAATATTGATATCAAATATGAAGATCAAAAGAATGAACTCTATGCGCATATTCTAAGTGAAAAGAGCATTATTCGCGGTGCTTTTTATCAGCAAGATTTTGAGTTAAGCGTAAGCACGGGTTTTTACAATCACGACATCATAATCGATAGCACTCGCCTCTTTACTGGGAAGCATATTGAAGGAGATTTGGACCTCAATTATTTCGGAGAGACTTCATGTATACAGTTTAAACA
>JAFMKE010000108.1 GCA_017853115.1 Verrucomicrobiota bacterium | reverse complement strand
CCGATTCAGCCAATTGGCTCATGGGTGTGAATACCGCTTCGGGATTTTTGAGGAAGGTAATTCTATCTACCTCTTGATTGATTATTTTAACCTTGATATTGTCTGACTGTGCATAATTACATCCGATATACTCATCATCGTCATTTTTTCCGAAATATATGCTTTCTGCATTCTTTTCTGCTAGCATCGAAGTCATTTCATTATCTGTAAAATAGCCTGTTATTTTATTGCCTTTGATTTGATCGTACAACTTTCCTTTGGATTGCATACTAACAAATGCCTTGGGAAAAAACTCAATGTACTGGACCTCCTCATTCGCCTGTTGAATATAAACAGTATCGCCTGTCATTTGGCTATTTTCATTCCAAAGTATCGGGTTGTAATATAGCCGCATTAAACTATCATTGAATGAATAAAACAAGCTGTCGCAAACACCTTGTAAATCACTTTTGAAAATTCGAACGTTTGGATGACCCCAAAACTCTTTTTCTCCGTGCATTGGATTTTCCATACTGCGAATGGTGTCTCCCTTTAGAAATAAAGTATCTCCATCCTGAGCGACTTTGAGCATCGGTCGTTCATAAGCAATGATTTCTTGACTGTTTTCAAAGTATTCGGCTAAGGTGCCTTCCATTCCAGCATCCATAGCGGTATCATTCCAGTCGAAATAGTAAAAGGCTTGCCCGTATCCTCTAAATCGCTCGTAGTATAAGCTATCTGCCAATAAGTATTGTGGTGCATTATGAATGACCGTGCCTTTGCCGAAAGTGGCGATTTCGTTTTCTGTATCGTAGCTACCTGTAAAGCAGTCTATTGTGCTGCTGTCATTGAATATTGTTGTTGGTCCGTGGAACTCAGCAACTTTGGAGTCTGTGTGATAATGCAGCGTGTCCGATTCAAGGTGATATTCTGGATCGGTAATAATTACATTTTCCCGAAAATGAACTACTTTAAGTGTGGTGAAGTAATAGCCCTTAGTGCTGCTCAAGATGGTGCTGTCCATAACTACACGACCACCGTTTCGGTAGGAGCCTAAATCTTTCTCCATATTGTAATAAAGGACATCACTATACAGTGTTTTATTGCCATCTTCAAGACGAGCATTGCCGATGAGTTCGGCATTTTTGGTTTTCCCGTCATAATTCATTGTATTAGAATAGGCGTGAATACTGTCTTTTTGGGTTATGTGGACATGTCCCCATGCCTTAACTGTATTATTCGCTTTGTAGATATAGGCACTATCACAAAACATCAAGGTGCTATCGTGTTTGAGGGATACGGATCCAACAAGTTTTCTTATTTGAGAGCCATCTGCTAAGGTGTTAAAGGCAAGTTTATCTGCGTGTAGAATCTCTACTTCCTTGTAATTTGAGGTATCATCCTTGGAAGATGTTGAGCTTAAATCAAAAGTTTCTTGCGCATTAAGTCCAAAGACAAAAAATAGGGGAAGTACGAATTGCCAGGCATTCATGAATATTGAACGATTTTCGAGCAAGCTTATTCTAAATCTTCAGCAGTAATTGGCGGTATTTCTTTTTTCTTTCCACCAAAAACGTTGATGTTTATGTATCGTTTTGGATTGATTCGTACGTCGTTTAACAAAACATTCAAGCTCTCTGTGGATTTTTCAAGATTATCGTACATTTCTCTCTCATTCAATAAGGCACCCAAGGTGTTGTCTGGGTTATTCATTTTAGAAATGGTCGTTTCTAATGAACTTACTGTACCATTCACATTACTCAATGTCTGCTCTAATTCGAGCTTATTCAAAGAGGCACTTAGCTCCTTGAAATTAGTCATGATTTCATTGATGTTTTCTTCATTGCCTTTCAAAGTGGCTGTTAGACTTTGTACATTAGACAACAAGGCGTCCAATGTTTCCAATTGACCATCTAGGCGTTGATTCAAAATACGCCCGGTTTCATTGTAGGTGTCGAGCACTTCATTAATTGATTGAAGGGTGTAGTTAAGGGTTTGCTTATTTTCATTTTCAAAGTCAAACAATTCATTGACGTTATCCATCGTAATGCTCAACTTGTCTGTTAAAGGGGTTAACTCACCACCAAGTTCTTCAAATAAGGTACCTTCAATATCTGTGCTGATGGTATCACCATCTTCATGGTAGGTAGTGCTTTCTTCATTGAAAATCAATTTGACATTCATTTCGCCTAATAAATCGGCACTGAACAAAATAGCTACCGTATTTTCCGGAATTTTAACATCATTCGAGACTATCATCTCTGCTAAAATTTTACCCCGATTCGGTCCCTCACTAATTAAAGTGAGCTCACCCATTTTACCTATTTGATAACCATTTACAACAATAGGGTCTGACTTATACATTCCGCCCACTTGATCAAAAATTGCGAAGTATCTTGAATTGTCGTCAAAAAATCCTTTTCCCTTCAAGAAGTTTAAACCGAAAATAAAAATGGCGGCTACTACGATAACGAATAAGGCTACTTTAATCTCTTTAGACACGATGGGATAAATTTAGTTTGTTCAAAGTTAAGCAAAAAAATATTCTAGCTTAAGGATAAAATGAAGGAATCCAATATGGAGTGAGCTTGGTTGCGGTGACGTTAATTTGTCGAGGTAACATCATAAACTTGAACCCGTTTACCGTCTTCGTATGCCACAATATATGCGCCTTTGTACCCTTTTTTCGTAACTGCAAGTAAATCGCTTGCCGCTGCCTCGTAAGAATTGTATTTATTGACCATGTAACGATAAACGCCGTTGTCAGCAGGCTCAACAGATACTTCTCCAAAATCTTGGTATACTTTGGCATCTGGTGCTGCCTTAGACTTGGAAGCATACACCTGGATTTTGAATATTCGGTCTTTATCAGTAACTGGGGTTGGATTATTATTTCTATTTGCTTCATTTTCAGCAAACTTTCCGTCAACCAGGATTTTGTACTCTTTCACCGCACGATAAATGGCACTGGCAAGGTAGTCTTGTCCTTGTGCTGAGCGGAGAAATTTTTCTTCTTCAGCATTAGATAAAAATCCTAATTCAATAAGGATACTGGGCATTGTGGTTTTATATAAAACATAGAAACCAGCCTGTCGAACACCTCGATTATGCCTATGCACGCGATTGGTAAACTCATCTTGTACTGCTGAAGCGAGCAATATACTTTGGTCTAAGTATGCGTTTTGAGCCATACTCATCATAATATGTCCCTCGGGCGAATTCGGATTGAAAGCATAATTATCTTGATGATTATCCTCCAGTTCTATTACCGCATTTTCTCGCTTGGCTACTTCCAAATTCGCCTCTGATTTGTGGAGACCAAGCACAAATGTTTCCGCTCCGTATGCACTCTTGCTGCTAGCAGCATTCGCATGAATAGAGATGAATAAATCAGCATTGTGATTGTTGGCTATACTTGATCGTTCATGCAGTTCCAAGAACACATCGGTATTTCTGGTCATGATAACCTCAATATCTGGAAAATTATCTCTCAGGTATTTCGCGGTCATTTGAGAGACATTCAAAACGACATCTTTCTCTTTGAGCCCTGTGACTCCGATAGCTCCAGGATCTTTACCTCCATGGCCTGGGTCGATTATAATTTTTTGGACACCTTGCGCGGTAATTGCCTTAAAGGAAAAGCCAACAGATATCAGAAGAATTAAAAATATTCGTAGCAGATTCACGTTATAAGTTTTATTTTTGCTGTATTATTTCAGCATACTAGGGTAGAGCAACTTTAACTGCTTAATAAAAAAGTAAAATTACGTCAAAATACTTTGTTTAATCAATCCAACAAATCAACAGTTTTACGTTTGCTGTACCTAATTGTAGTACACTTCCTTTTCTCTATACAAGTTTTTTGCCAAGTTGAGTCAGCTGATAGTTTATCAAGCATAAATAAGGATTCACTTGTTTTAGAAACGACAGTTGATACTGTGAATATTGTGTATAACGACGGTGATATTGATGGTCCGATTAATTATCAAGCAGCCGATTCAATCGTTTATGATTTAGCTAATCAAATGTTGTATTTGTTTGGTAGTGCCTACATGAAGTACACCGATATTGAGTTAAATAGCCATGAAATAGATTATGATTGGACCACTGGAACGCTCACCTCACGAGGAAAAATCGGTGAAGATGGGGAGTTGGAATCAGGTGCTTCTTTTTCTGAAAAAAGTGGGGTGTACGAAGCGGATAGTATGCAGTATAATTTTAAAACAGGAAAGGGGAGAACTTATGCTGTAGTAACAGAGCAAGATGGAGCATATATCCATAGTGAAATTGTACAGAAAAATGAGTTTGATGAGTGGTATGGATTTAAGACAAAGTACACCACATGTACAGATAAGGACCATCCCCATTTTTATTTAGGAGCCAAAAAGAGTAAGGTAGTTCCGGATAAGCTTATGGTGACGGGTGGCGTTAATTTAGTGGTGCAAGATATCCCTACAATTCTGTATTTGCCTTTTGGTATTTTTCCTACCAAAGCGGGCAGACGAAGTGGGATTATAATGCCTCAATATGGTGAGCAACCAAGTCTTGGATTCTTTTTGAAAGATGGCGGATATTTTTGGGCAGTAAATGATTATCTCTCACTCACCTTTTTGGGAGAAGTGTATACACGCGGAAGATTTGGCGTATCCGTTAACGCGAATTACCGAAAAATATATAAATATAACGGGGGACTCACCTTGTCTTATTTTCGAACTCCGCCAGATGATAAGTTCTTATCGAATGATGGTTTGAATAATGATTTTAGTATCGATTGGAGACACACGATGGATTCTAAGGCAAGGCCGAACAATACGTTTAGCGCTAGTGTGAATGGTCGAACCAGTAGCTTTAATTCGAATAGTTTAGAAACATCAGAACAACTGCTTGAGGTTCAGGTGAACTCGAATATTAATTATACCCGGCGTTTGTCCAAAATCAATAGTAGTTTTCAGATTAGTGCAAGACACAATCAAAATTTCGCTAACAATTCCATTAGTATAACCTTACCCGAGTTGTCATTTAATGCCAGTCGATTTACCCCTTTTCAAAAGAAAATTCAGACGGAAAAGAAGGCGTTTTACGAGAAGATTGGTTTCGTTTATACGGCGAGAACTAAGGCCACAATTACAACAATCGACTCATTGCTTTTAAGTAAACAAAGTTTGGATGATATACAGTTTGGCGTTAGTCAATCAGCCACTGTGGATATGCCTGTCAATCTTTTTAAATATTTTGTTTTCCGTCCGTCATTTACCTATAATGAACGTTGGTATATTAAGGAAGAGTCAAGGTTTTTAGATTCTAATAACGATTTACAGCGGGTACAATCTAATGGCTTTTTTGGAGTTAGAGATTTTAATGTGAATGCGGCTTTGTCCACTACCGTAACGGGTATTTATAATTTTAAAACGAAGAGGCTTAAAGCGATTCGTCATATTGTTAAACCCACAGTGAACTATACTTTTAGGCCAGATTTTGGAGCGGAAAAGTGGGGCTATTATGATAGTTACATTAATCCGGATAATGGACGAGTCATCGAGTATAGTAAGTATCAGTTTTTGAACAATTTGTATGGGACGCCTGGGCAGGGTTTACAAAACTTATTTACTATAAATATTCGAAACAACTTTGAGATGAAGGTGGTTGACAAAAAAGATAGCTTGGGAGGACTAAAGAAAATTCCTTTATTGGAGCAGTTTAATGTCGCGACTGGTTATGATTTCACTGCGGACTCTTTGAGAATGCGTCCTTTGGTTTTTTCAGCACAAAGCAGTTTGTTTAAAAATTTAATTTCTTGGAATGTCGGTGCAACACTTGATCCGTATGCTTTAAACCAAAAGCGAGTGAAAATTAGTGAGACCCATTTCAGTGCAAACAAACGCTTGTTGCGCTTCGATAATGCCTTTGCTTCTTTGCAATTGAATTTAAGTGGAAAATCTAAAAGCAGTGGAGATGAAGTTCCTCAGTATGGAACCTTGGAGGAACGACAATTTATAGCAGATAATCCCGATATGTTCTTTGATTTTAATGTGCCTTGGTCACTATCCGTTGGGTATCGAATGAATATTGCCAAAGGTGTAGCTGGAAATCTGGATAGCACGGTAGTTACTGCAAATACGATTACTTTTGGTGGCCATATTAATGTGACACCCAAGTGGCAGATTAATTTGAGTTCAGGCTTTGATATTCGTAATCAGGAAATAACCTTAACCAACGTGCGTGTTGAAAGAGACTTGCATTGCTGGGTTTTGGCCTTTAATTGGACTGCCTTCCCGCTGAACCGCCAAACCTATGCGATTGATTTGCATGTGAAATCGCCTATTTTACAGGAATTGAAACTCAGTAGAAAACAACCTCCGGGTACAGTTTCTTCCGTTTTTTGATGATATAAGTTTGCAAAGGCTAGAGGAGGAGTGTGAATTTTGAAT
>JAFMKE010000107.1 GCA_017853115.1 Verrucomicrobiota bacterium | reverse complement strand
ACTTCCCAGGTGCTTCCGTCTGAATTGCTACCCGTATACTTGAAAGCAATATGGATAGGACCTGTTTGATATAAGCTTAAATCGATGTTTCCAGAACTCACCCAGTCCCAACCACCAGATGACAATATCGGGTTTAAATCATTCCAGCTGGCATCGTTCGGATCACTTACTCCATCATAATCTGTAGAAACCAAAACTTCTAAAGGATCACCAGCAAAATTGTAGGCATTAATAAACTTGAATATCGGATTACTTTCTCCCGACAAATCAATTGAAGGAGAAATCAACCATGACTCACTGGCACTATTCGATCCAGCATAATTTGAACACTTCGCATAGGTGGTTCCTTGCTGACCACCACCCTGCGTGCCTGTAATCCAGTTGAATGTACCGATAGTCGTATTCACGACCCAACCACCGCTGGTCATACTGCCATCTTCAAAGTTTTTCGACAACAAAATATTTTGATTCGGATTGGAACCATCACAACGCGTATCCGGCATATCTACGTCATCCGTGCTTCTAATCAACAACTGCGGCGTAGTACCAAATGGCGCATAAATACCCGTTATGGAACCGTTTCCTGCCGGTAACAAGTCTGCCGCAAAATCAGCAAAACCACTATTTCTAACAATTATACTATTGTTATCGCAGTCTTGGATGTAGCGGTTTTCCGACTGTTGCGTAACCGCGTTTGCGTAGGTCAAGCCATCTAAACCTTGCTCAAATTCAACACCTTCTATTTTTACTAAGGTGCCTACTTCCACACCAGGAAGATTGTCAATAGTTACTAATAAAGGCTCTACCAAATCGCCACATCCCCCGCGAATAATGAAGTCATCAATAAACAAGGCGGGAATTCGTGCTACAAAAGAACCATCCAAACCGTAACCAATATCTCCATCTTTTAGGTACAATCCATTCAATTTCAAGTATATCGTTCGCCCTTCAGGATATTTGGTGTACGCGTTGGTAATGTCCACACTCACAGCCAAAGCACCCGTAGCGTCTTGTATGTAAAACTCCTTATAAATATTTCCACTTCGGTCAGAAGCCGTAACCACGGCTTTTACGTAGGCATCTATATCAATAGCAGCATTATTATAGTTAGCTTTCAAATCTGCAATCGTAACGATGTTGGTTATATCTTGTCCTTGGTCTAAGCAATTGCTTTCAGGAGCATCAAAATCATCCTTGATACAAGAGCTTAAGAAGAATGTAAAACCAATTAGCAGGGTGAATAATATTCGCTTGTTCATAATTTAAAATTAATAGTTCTTATTTAAACCGGAGTTTATCTTTTCATTAAAATCTGTAGGTGATATTCGCAAAGTAATTAATGCCATTACCATAAAAATAGCGGTTTTGAAACTTTTGGATATTCTTGTCCTCAAAGTCAAAACGGTTGTTTTCAAAGCCTATGGCTATAAAGTTTTTATTGTTCGTAAGGTTGCTAATACCCAAGTTAAAAACCAGGGTATGGCTATTTTTCATTTTATCAAAGGTCGATCCCAGTCGCCAGGTATAACCCGCAAATAAATCCATCGAGAACTGATTGTCATACATCTCCTGATCCAAGATATTATCCCTAAGATCACCATCAGGCACTAAATCTAAGGCCAAGGCGGTTCGTCGCACTGAGTTTACATCAATCCAGTTGCGCGCTGTATAGTTCGCGCTAATATTCATAAAAAAGGCGTCGTAACTAAAATTTAGTCCTGCCGTGTAGGCCAATTCCGGCGTATTACTCACGTGATAATTTTTCCAATACACTTCTTCTTGACGGACGATTTCCGCATTGTTGTCTAAGGTAACCTTCGCTTTCGGTCGGTCGATGTAGGTATATCGACCAAAGGCAAGTGCCGAAGAAACGCTCAGCCATCTTGTCAATTTGTAACTAGCAGCCAGCTCCAAGCCCATGTGCTGTCGGTCAATGTTGGTCAAACTGTAGTTCACAAAGGTTCGCTCTTCATCGTGATAGAAAGGAGTTGTCTCTGTCAAGTCTAACATTTGAATGTAATACCCCACAAAATTCAACTTCAAACGGTCGGCACGCAGGATGTATCCAAACTCCCCGCCCCAATGCGTTTCGCTTTCCAAATCATCCACCACCTGGTTTCTTGTTCTCGCCGACACAAAAGCATTGGCAAATAAAGGCGCTCTAGTTTCGTAAATTCCATTCGCGATGATATAATTTCGGCCATTCACTTTATAGGTCATCCCAGCCTTGATGCCATAATTGAAGAAATTCTTTACATCCGATTTGCCGAAAGAATCATCCAAGAATAATCCATTTTGATTATTTCCCTTACGGTAAAATGAAGTGACAGACAATTTAGCTTGCGCATACAAATCTACCTTGCGCAAGTTTACATCAAAGGTTGACCAAAGGTCAGCATACTGAATAGAGGCATTGTAATCATAACCATACTTATCGCCTTCATATACTACACGATCTGGATTTTGCACATCATGCTGACGTATGGTATCTAATCCCGATATAACCTGATTGGATGTGGCACGCTCAGCAAACTGATTGTAGTTTAAGTGGAAGTCTGCACCCAATAAATCGTCTACTAACTGATAGAAATGTTTGTTTTGGTTGATATAATCAAAGCCAGCACTGATGTCTAGCTTTCGGTTAACCACATGATTGAGTTGAGCAGAAAAATTATACTTATTCTCATCTTCTCTACGCTCAACCACTAAATACTTAGCTCTATTTCCAGTTAAATCTTGAATAGTCCCATTCACGTTTACATCCTCATACGTATCTGCATTCAAAGGATTCATATTCTGCGCATACAGATCATTCCAATTGAGCTGTAATACCTCAGGATTGTTTCTTACATAATCGGTTAACTCAACAAATTGCGCCGTGTCACCCAAATCCAATTGATACGTTGGTAAATAGCGATAATAATCTGGTCGCGGATCAGCCGCATTATACCAGTCTAAATCCGTTTCACCATACTTCCCGAACAAGGCACTGGCGCTAAACAACAAGTTGGTTTTATCACTTACCCTGATTTCATGCGTTAAGGCCACCATAGGTAAATGCTGATGCACCATTCTTCTGTTGCGTTGCACACCATCATACCATCCCCAGTTAGGATTAGCCAAGTTACTTCCTGCTAAATCGAAATATTCTTTTGTGGTTGGAGCCAACTTTCCGCGTTTGATGTTCGAACCTAGAGCGGTTAAGCTTAGCGAGTGTTTGAGGCCAAATCGCTTTTCAACTGCCGCGAAATATGAATAGGCATCGTAAGGCGTTCCAGCTATGTAGCCTGATTCCGCGTAACGCTTTGATGCCGCAACGGTAAAGGCCCATCCTTTTTTAACCAAGCCAGAATTATAAGAGGCCATTAGTCGGTGCTGGTAGTTTCTATTTGCATTAGCATAACTCACATTAAAGCCGCTGTATTGCGTGTGCGGACGAGGATCGATGTACTGGCCAGCAGCCACACCGGTGTATCCGAAAGTGGTTGGCATCAGTCCATTGGTATTATAGCCCTTATTATTGATGACCAAATTCAAACCACCCCAGATATTGTAATTGATTTGCCCGTTCTCTAGATCTTTGTAGGGCATACCCAAGAACCATACATCGCTGTATTCCCGACCAATACCGCGGCGACTAAAGAAAGATTCACCACCCAAACTCCATTGGGCAGCATTGCCGTATATGTCCCGAAAGTCCAAAAGAAGACTGGGTGCATACGGCTTGTTTTCTCTACTGAATTCATCCAGTTCCTCCAGAGTCATTAAAGGAATCTCATTTTCCTGTGCAAACAAAACGGTGGGCACTTGGCTTAGGAGAAAAAACGCGATGAGTAATCGTTGTATCATGGTTCTTAATTAGAGCTTGAGCTATATTGTGGTCAAAGGTAAATATTGATTTCCGAAAAAACATAGGGTAGTTATGATTTAAGTTGGTAATTCGTGAGTTAGAAATATCTGCGAGTCCTTAACTTTGTAATGCGAAAATTAAAGCACTAGTTGAATGAAAAAATGGATATTCCTATGGTCTTTAGCTGTATTTACTGCGGTTATGGGACAAGAAAATCAATACGAAGTAGCCGTTATTGGGTTCTACAACCTAGAAAATCTCTTCGATACAGACAGTTCGATGCAGACCATAAATGTGGATAAATTAAATGCTGGCGAGGTTGATTATGTGCGTTCAGAGACCTATGATGCAGATAAATATTATTCTTCGGATTGGGTAAGCTTGTATGAAAACGTATCGATATCGAAAAGCAAAACAGATTATTCTAAACTTCCCGAGGTGCCAGTGGAGGCATTGCGTTTTACCAAACCCAACAAGAAGGATTACGAAGAGCGAACAAACCAAAAGCTGAGCCAAAAAGAATTTGATGCCATGATTGCTTCGGACGACAAATGGTTGAGTAAGAAAGAATTTCAGGAATTAATCAAAAACAACGAGACCATTACCGTAAACTCGAAGGAAGTAGTTGCTAAAGTTAATGACTTCGACAATACCCCATTGGGGAGTCGTCAATATACCGCAGAACTTTATCAAGATAAATTGAATAAACTAGCGGAAGTGATTGCTTCTCTAGGAGACGGATACAGTTCGGATGGGGCAGCCTTAGTTGGTCTAGCAGAGATAGAAAATGAAAAAGTACTCAAGGATCTTGCTGCTACGGATTTATTGGCTGAGCGAAATTATGCAATCATCCAATATGACTGTATGTATTCTCGGGGTGTGGATGTTGCCTTATATTATCAGCCTAAATACTTCAAAGTGATTGAAAGCCGTGCTATTCAGGTGCCTATTTTCAATGACAAAAATGAAACGGATCGCTACTATACCCGAGATATTCTTTGGGTGGAAGGAAATCTTTTAGGTGAAAAAGTGCACGTATTTGTTAATCACTGGCCATCTCGACGTGGCGGTGAGGCAAAGTCAAGCAAAAACAGAGAAAAAGGCGCTGAAGCCATCAAAGAAGTGATTGATGAGTTAATGGCCCAAGACCCCAATACGGCGGTAATTGTGATGGGAGATTTCAATGATGACCCGACAAATACGAGTGTGAAAGATATCCTGGGCGCAGCAAAAAAGAAAGAAGACGTAAAACAGGGGGGAATGTTTAATCCATTGTATGAAGATTACAAAAAAGGCTACGGGTCATTAGCCTACCGAGGATCTTGGAATCTTTTCGACCAGATACTTCTTTCTTCTAGTCTGGTGAATGAAGAAGAATCTTGGCATCTACACGATGCGGAGGTAGCCTATAACCAAGATTGGATAAATCGTTTTGGCGGCTATGAAGGTGGACCCAATCGTTCATTTGGAGGAAACTACTACCAGGGCGGTTACAGCGACCACCTGCCTTCCGTGGTCTATTTGAAACGACCAGCCGCAGAAGACAGAGATAAAGATGGCGTACCTGACAAGAATGACGCCTGTCCGGATGTTCCTGGCTTTAAAAATATGAAAGGCTGTCCAGACACCGATGGCGATGGAATAGAAGATCCAAGAGACAGCTGCATTGATGAACCGGGTCCTGCGGATAATAAAGGTTGCCCTTATTTGGATAGCGACAACGATGGCGTGTATGACAAAGATGATGAGTGTCCTCAAACGCAAGGATTGAAAGCGAATAAGGGTTGTCCTGAACTGGATGAAGAAATTAAGGCTACTGTGCAACGTGCATTTGAAAACTTACTTTTCGAGACAAACAAGTCTATCATCCAAAAATCCAGTGATGATGAATTGGAAGCCTTAGCACAAGTGATGAAAGACAATCCGGAGTTACTGGTAAAAATAAGTGGTCATACAGACAACGAGGCAGATGAAGCCTTTAATTTGGAGCTTTCCAAAAATAGAGCTTTTGCTGTGAAAGATCGCTTGGTGAGCTTAGGTGTCGAAGAAGAAAGAATCACTGCCTTGTATTTTGGCGAAACTGAACCAGTGGCAAGCAATGATACAGCCGAAGGAAGAAAGCAAAATAGACGAGTAGAAATTGAACTAAAAGCAAAGTAATATCGAGGAAGTAAAATGACAGAACTTCTGCAAATAGAAGCCATATTATTTACTACCGAACATCCCATTTCGGTGGATGAAATTTATAATGCCTTTGTAGCCAACGAGCAAGACTTGAGTGAGGAGCAAATTCTTGATTTGATCAAACAAATACAAGCCAAATATCGAAGCGACAACTACGCTTTTGAACTAGTCAAATCTGGTGGTGGATATCAATTTTTAAGTAAAGCCGATTATCACGAGTGGATATCGAAGTTTTTGCATCAGAAAGCCAATAAAAAATTGTCTTCTGCTGCCATGGAAACTTTATCCATCATTGCCTATAAAGAGCCCGTTACTAAAGCGGAAATCGAACAGATTCGCGGAGTAAACGCAGACTATACGGTGCATAAATTATTAGAGAAAGAGTTGATAAGTATCGCGGGAAAAGCCGACGCTCCTGGACGACCGGTACTATACACAGTAAGTCCATTTTTCTTGGATTATTTCGG
>JAFMKE010000106.1 GCA_017853115.1 Verrucomicrobiota bacterium | reverse complement strand
AAAAACAGATATATGATTGTATTTTCAAAAAAATCAGAACGATTTTTTCATTACGTAAGTGGTCAGTTTACCAAACAATTTTCTAAAACAAAGGAATTCATGCCGATTAAAGGTTTAGTCGAAGCCAAATTGTATTTTGAAAAGCCTTCAGAAGAACCCAAGTTCATTATTCAAAAAGATGAGTTAGAAGAGCAAATGATTCCTGAGGAAATTTATAGACAACTGCCAGATACTATGTATTACTTGCGTTAAGTCACGCAGTGAGAAATAAAACAAAACCCCTGTTTCTTTTTGAATCAGGGGTTTTTCTTTTTACAGATACATCTTCAAAACTGAACATCAAAACCACCCTCAATATACATCGGCATATTCGGTCGCCAACCTGCTGGACGATTTGCGACTCGTTGAACATTATTCGTTAGGTTGTTCCATTTCATATACACCGATAGGGCCTCATTCGCTTGAAAACGCACTAACAAATCCAGCTGATAAAAGAAAGGTGTTGATGATTCATAGGCTTTTTCTCCCTGACTTGGATTGGTTCGCATGAAACCGATAAGTTTACTTACCAGATTAAGGTCAAATCGTTTGTGCTCCAAGCCTATCTGCAAAAATCCTTGATGGTTGGCTACGAAGGGTAAAAAATCACCTGATTGAACAACACCCCAAGGACCATCGCTTTCAAAATCACGCTGAAATCTAGCATTTGTATAGGTGTAACTTGCGTTAATAGGCAATCTCAACTTATCGCTAAATTTAGCCAATAAATTATATGCAAACATTGCCTCAAGTCCATATACATTTACTTCTCCACCATTAAACAAGTCTGTGCTACCAACTCCACCAACTGCATTAAGGTCTGAACCCAATAAATTGGTATAGCGATTAGCAAAGCCAATCAGTTCATAAGCAAAACCTTTCACCATTCCTTTCGAACCAAGTTCAAAATTCCAACTCTCTTCTGGTCGTGTTTCCGGATTACTATTGGGAGGACTAAATCCTTTATGTGCGCCTAAAAATAAATAATTACGTTCAGTCAGTTCATAGTTGGCACTCACTCCCGGCAAGAACACATTCGTTGTATTACGAATAACTTCTAAATCAGTACCTAAACGATCAGTATCTGACATCCCATAATCATCTTTCTGGAACTTCATGGTCTCAAATCTCAGCCCCGGATTAAATGTAAGTTTACCAAACTTCAGGCTATACTGAAGATAGCTTGCTAAGGCTCGTGCACTTTCAATTCGATTACTCTCAGAACCTGGTATCCCTTTATTTAATAACACCAGCTCATCATCGCGAAGCGTATATTCATCTACCCATTGGAATCTATCCATCTCATCTGCATGTGCTCGAATACCCCAACTAAGTAAATGACTTATACCTCCTGTCCTAAATTTATAATTTAAGTTAGATTGAATTCCTTTCGAGTTATACGCCCGATTGTTATGCTTTAAATCAAGTAGGTTAGCAGCGGTATAAAAATCGCCTCTAATCAAATTCATCTCAGCTTCAAAGCCATCGGGATCATCAAGAATAGCTGAAATACCAAGCTTATCTGAACCATTGACAGACACCTTATCAAGCTTGAACCAATCTCTTTCAAAGCGATTGAGATAAATGGTTGTACTCACATTCAAGCCATCAATCGGTTGTATTAAATGGTTAAGTTGTATTTGAGTATGCCTACTTTTAATGTTATCCAATGCGGAAGTGATGTAGCGCTGAATAGGGTTGTTTTCAAAATCATCAAGGGAGAGACCGAGATAGGTTTCATTCGTATTCTCCTGAGTGTAGCCGAATTTAACCGTAAAAGATTGATAAATAGCTGCATCAGCTTTGGTATTAAATCGCAGCTTTGCTAATACATCGCCACGGTCAAAGCCAGTATTAGCTCGATTAGGAAGCTCTTTAAACCCATTACTACCAAAATATGTTCCTTTCAATAAATACCCGAAGTTTTCTTCACTCCCCCCAACAGACCCTTGCACTTTTCGCGTTAAATACGATCCAGCTGAAACACGTGCTTTACCCTCAAAGCCCTGTGGAATTCGATCAGTTATTAAATTAATAGCTCCGCCATTAGTTTGTGGTCCGTAGGCAATTTGACTACTCCCTTTTAGAACTTCCACTGCTTCGACATGATCCATGCTCGGAAAAAAATAAGCCGCAGATGCCGTATATGGTGCGGGAGCAACTAAAACACCGTCTTCCATAAGAGTTATTTTACTACTACGTTCAACACCTGTGCCTCGCATACCAATGTTTGGACGAAGTCCAAAACCATCTTCTTGCTGTACTTGAACTCCCGGGATAGCCATCATAACTTGATTGACATCATTAGTTTCAAGTTTAGCTAAAGCCTTCTCATCTATCAAAACTGATGAAGCAGCAATGGATTCCCTCGTAAATCCAAAGGCATGAGCACCTGCTCCTTGAATTTCTACCGCAGCAAGTTGATTATAGCTGGGATTCATAAGCACTTTTTGTGGACCTTTCATCATGGAATTCACGATAAATAGCTTTTTCTCAAAACCCAAAGATTGAATTTCCAGAGTATCTGCTTCGGAAAATAACTGATAATAAAATTCACCAGAAGCGTCAGCTACCCAGGCTTTCTTGCTGTTCCGTTGGTGAATAGTAGCAAAAGGTACAACATCGCCCGTCTCCGTTTGAATTTCGAGCTTAATGGTTTGAGCGCTTGCATTCAAACCGAGGAGAGCAGTTAGGAACAATAATACCTTTTGCATTCTTCTTATTTAGACTTATTAAAAATAAGAAACAAAACTAATAAAATATTTTATTCTAATTGGAATGAAATAAGAAAAGTTTAGACGATAATAAACTGCATTTCAATCGATCTGTAAGTAAAGGCCTTACTATACCAAAGTAAACTAAAAAGGCGAGCCGGATGGCTCGCCTTTTACTTATTAGCGCCTAACTTTTTAGAACGGATAATCATTTGCCTCAATAACAGCAGCTGCTATTCGCTTACGCGCCTCGGTGGTATTAAAAGGATCAATCTTCGTAAAACGCTTTAATCCCATTAGCATCATCTTTTGCGTATCGCCTTCTGCAAATGCATTGATAGCATGACGACCACTAGCGTTGATTCTTTCCATGGCATCAGCTACATAGGTCTGAACCATATCAGCGTATAGGGAAACAGCCTCCTCACCTCTTACACTTGCCATTTTCTGTACGCGTAATATCGAGGACTCTGCTGCAAACACTTCAATCAACATATCAGCCAATTCCATTAAAATCATCTGTTCGCGATCCAATTTCTGCATGAATTTCTGAGCAGCAGCTCCCGCAGCCATAAGAATTGCTTTTTTAGCTTTACCAACTGCAATTAACTCTTTTTCCAAGAAACCTGTTGGCTCATCACCAAATGAAGGAATAGCCATCAATTCGCCTTGTACTGCCATAGCTGGTTTCATGATATCTAATTCTCCTTTCATCGCTCTCTTCAAAATCGTACCTACAGCTAGTAAACGGTTAATCTCATTCGTGCCTTCAAAAATTCTGTTGATACGACTATCTCTATAGGCTCTACAAGCCTGTGTTTCCTCTGAGAATCCCATTCCACCATGCACCTGAACGTTTTCATCAGCCACATAATCTCCAACTTCTGAACCCAAAACTTTCAAAATAGCTGCTTCAATACTATATTCATCTGCCGCTGCAATTTTTGCTTCAACTGCATCCATACCTCCAGCCATCAATTCATTCATCTTATCCTCGATTAGACCTGATGTACGGTACACTGCAGATTCATTTGCAAAGGTGCGAATAGCCATTTCCGCTAATTTGTATTGAATTGCTCCAAATTTAGAAATAGGTAAGCCAAACTGCTCACGCTCGTTCGCATACTTCACTGCATCGCGAACACCTTCCTTACAACCACCCACGGCCAATAATCCTAGCTTATAGCGACCAATGTTCAACACGTTAAATGCAATTTTATGCCCTTTTCCAATTTCGCCTAACAAGTTTTCTCGAGGAACGCGAACACCTTCGAAAAATACCTGACGAGTAGAAGACCCATTAATTCCCATTTTGTGCTCTTCTGCATTCAAACGCAATCCTTCAGTACCTTTTTCCACCAAGAATCCCGTAAATCCACTTTGCCCCTCTAGGCGATCATCTTCTTGTACTTGAGCAAACACAGTAAACAAGTCTGCAAATCCTGCATTCGTGATCCACATTTTTTGACCTGTGATAATCCACTCAGTACCATCCTCACTTAAAACTGCCTTTGTTTTTGCTCCCAAGGCATCTGATCCCGAACCTGGCTCTGTCAAACAATAAGAAGCCTTTGCTTCTCCAGAGGCTAATTTAGGCAACCATTCTTGCTTTTGCTTTTCTGTTCCGTAATAGAGAACTGGCAGAGTGCCAATCCCTATGTGCGCAGTAAATGCAACACTCCACGATTGGGCTCTCCCAAAGTGCTCGATTACAAGAGAATCCGTATTAAAATCGAGACCCATTCCGCCATATTCTTCCGGAATGCCCGTTCCTAAAAGACCTTGCTCACCAGCTTCGTTTAACAATTGAATGACCTTGTCGTAATCCTTATGCTCAATAGCATCATAGTGCGGGGCAACGCGCTTATCAATAAATTCAGAGGCCATTCCTTCGAATGCCGCTTGCTCATCATTTTTATCCTCAGGGATAAAAACATCATAGGGTTGAGTGTCTTTAATCAAGAATTCCCCTCCTTTTAATACCGTTTTGTTTTTTACTTCACTCATTTTTTTAGATTTTAGATATAAGACACAAGACAAAAGAGCTAAGACTTTGATCTTGTGTTTCTTAGATTAAGTAATATTTATTTTAATAAAGACGATTCAATAAACACCCCCTGCTAAAACAAGTCTTATTTCTTACGTCTTAAATCTTATTTCTCTATTTTAATAGTTCGTAGATACCCGCAATTCCCTGACCGCCTCCAATACAAGCGGTAACCATACCATACTTCTTATTTCTTCTTCGCAATTCATTGATAATCTGAACAGTTAATTTTGTTCCTGTACATCCCAATGGATGTCCAAGCGCCAGTGCGCCACCATTCACATTGACAATAGCAGGATCTAAATCTGGGATATTTCTTAAAACACCTATCGATTGAGCAGCAAAGGCTTCATTGAGTTCTACTAAATCGATATCACTCAATTTCATACCTGCGCGCTCCAATGCTTTTGGAACTGCTGTAACCGGGCCCATTCCCATGTATCTCGGATCTAATCCAGTTGTTGCGCTTGTTATCATACGGGCTACTGGCTCTAAACCGAGTTCTTTAACCATTTTTTCGCTCATCACCAAAACGAATGATGCACCATCAGAAGTTTGAGACGAATTACCTGCGGTTACCTGGCCACCCATTTTAAAAACAGGACGTAATCGACCCAGCGCTTCCATCGTAGTATCAGCTCGAGGTCCTTCATCAGCAGCCACGGTGTATGTACGCGTGTGTTTCTTACCATCTTTATAATAAACCTCTTCCACTTCAACGGGAACGATTTCATCCTTAAACAAATTCGCCGCCTGCGCTTTCAATGCTTTTTGGTGCGACTGGTATGCAAACTGATCACTTTCTTCACGCGTAATACTATACTTTTCAGCTATGTTTTCCGCTGTTAAGCCCATGCCGATGTAATAATCTGGATGATCTTTGGCTACCGTATAATTTGGAACAGTTTTAAATCCCATAGTTGGAACTAAACTCATCGATTCAGTTCCTCCAGCCAGAATACAATCAGCCATACCAGCCTTAATTTTTGAAACCGCCATAGCTATGGTCTCAACACCTGAACCACAGTAACGGTTAACAGATACACCACCAACGCTTTCAGGTAATTTCGAACGAATAGATACCCATCTACCCATCTGCAAACCTTGCTCTGCTTCTGGCACGGCATTTCCAACGATTACATCATCAATACGAGCCGGATCGAGCTCCGGAGTATCTGCTAAAATATAATCGATTACCTCTGCGGCTAAATCCACCGGTGTGGTGAACCGAAACCCACCTCTACCTGCTTTACCTACAGCCGTTCTAAATCCTTTTACTATATATGCTTCCATTTCTTTTTAAGATTTAAGATGTAAGAATTACGATTTAAGACTTACACCAGTTTGTTTCAATCATTTATTTTCTTTCGAAAGCCATTAATCATTTTAATAACTTCCTCAATTTTTTCAATCAAACTATTTAATTCATCCTTCAAAATAAGATTTAAATCATAAGACAATACCAACAAGTTAATTACTTCATTTGCAGAACCTTCAGCCATATCTAGAAATCTACTAAAATCCTTATCACTTCCTCTGCCAGCTCCTTCTGAAATATTGCTCGAAATAGAAACCACTGCTCTTCTTAGCTGTGAAATCAAACCAAACTTTTCTTCATTGGGAAAATTCACAGTCAATTCATAAACTTCTTTTACCAATGCTCTGGACTTTTCCCAGACAAGTAGATTTCGGAATTTATGTTTTGCCATCTTAATTCTTATGTCTTAC
>JAFMKE010000105.1 GCA_017853115.1 Verrucomicrobiota bacterium | reverse complement strand
TACAACCACCATTTTAGCAAAACAACAAGTTAATCTTGCTTAATTTTGGGAAGGCAAATATAAAGCTAAATTTGATATAAAATATACTTTACAACTAGTATTTTATGCTGATTGTTCGACTCACCGGATTGAATGGTGAAGGGATTAAATTACCCTCGGCATCAAGCAATTCTAAGGTAATCGTATTTTCACCTTCTAGCAAGCCCTCAATAAAATAAGGTTGCCACTTGTCAATATCAAAACCTACACCGTTGATGCTGGCACGCACCATATATCCGGCTTCTTCTAAATCTGTATTCACCAAAAAGAAATCTAACATTACTTTCTTGGCATCTTCTCCTTCGTAGCTGCCTTTCGGTCTGCTGTAAAACATATGAGGCGCGGTTTCATCAAATTCATCCACCGCATCTCCTGCAGGCAATTCCGTTAAGATGTAGGCATCTTTTGTTTTAACACTCATATGATACGAACGAGATAAAAAAGCCAGTAAAACATTATTTCCAGCAGGCAGTTGCTTTTTAAATTCTGCCTCATAATGTGCCGTATATGGTTCGTTATTCAAGATAAAATGAATATGCTGGCCTTTGCCCGAATTCGCACATTGACCACTTAGCGGGTCTGCTGTATTTGCTCCTAACTCATAATTCTCTACGCCGAAACGAAATAAAACACTATCGGGATAAATAACATCACCACTAACAGGAGAAAGTAAACTTAAGCGAGCGTCTTCAAATTGTGTTGCCAAGGAATTGGTGCTAAGCATAATTCCATCTTTTTCCATTATTACCTCTGTTACTTCGGGAGTTTCTTCAAGTGTTACCTCTGTGGGTTTGGCCTCTTGCTTACAAGCGATTAGTGTATAACTTAGCAGGGCAATAAACATTAAGTATCTTTTCATTATTCTATTTTTGTGAACGATTAGGCTACAAAAATGATTAAACAAATTAGAAAAGCCAAGTAATCTATAAGAGATTCTCTCGATGTCAACAGAAAATAGCATAAAAACAGAACGACTGAAAATATCAGGGATGACTTGTGTAAACTGTGCGCTTAATTTGGAGCGCTCCGTAAAGCAGGCAGGAATAGATCAAGTCCATGTCAATTTTGCCAATCACGAACTACTTTTTGAACGCACTCAGGACATAAGCGACGACAAGATTAAACAAGCTGTAAAAGACGCTGGTTTTTCTATTGCAACCGAAGACAAAAGCCTTCATGTTTTCGATCAAGTTCTTTTTACATTTAGTTTGATTGTGGCTTTTTATTTTATCATCATCATGTTCTTGCCCATCAATGTGCCTGTTTGGGTAGATGCAAGCCTGGCTTCGATCGCCATGGGTATTGGATATTTCAAATTTGGCAAAGGGGCCTACTACTCCGTAAAGTCCGGATCAGCCAACATGTATGTTCTTATCCTTCTCGGAGCCACTACTGCCCTGTTGTTCAGTTTATATCTCGTTTTCTTTCAAGAGCCACAACACTTATATTTTGAGACCACGGCGGTTTTAATCGCCCTCGTATTAATAGGTGACATACTGGAAGCGAATGCCGTTAAAAAAACGGTTCTTTCTATCCAAGACTTAAGTGCCAATCACCTGAGTCTTGCCAAACGAGTGAACAATGGAGAAGTCGAAGAAGTGAGTGCCAATAGCTTGAAAATCGGTGATAGCGTTCAGGCATTCACAGGAGATGAGATTGCAACAGATGCAAGAGTGACTTTGGGTGAAGCTTTAATCGATGAATCCTTGCTTACGGGGGAGTCTACCCCGGTCAGAAAAACAAAAGGCATGTTGCTACTTGGTGGCTCTAAAGTACTGGATGGAAATCTTGAATATGAGGTTCTCAAAAATGCCCATCTTTCCACCAAAGCTAAGATTGATAATCTAGTGCGCAAAGCGAGCGGAGAAAAAGCCAATGTTCAGAAACTGGCAGACAAAATTTCAGGGATTTTCGTTCCACTTGTGCTGGTCCTTACAGTTTTAAGTTTTTTGATTAACTATGTCGCATTGGATGTTAGTGTAGAAGCTTCAATTTTGCGAAGTGTAGCCGTATTAGTTATTTCGTGTCCGTGCGCCATGGGATTAGCCACACCGATAGCCGTAATGGTTGGAATTGGTAAAATGACCAGCGAGGGCATCTTGGTAAAGAACCCAAACACTTTTGAGAATTTAGCCAAGGCAGAAACCCTCATTTACGATAAAACAGGAACACTAAGCACAGGTAATTTCCGTGTAAAGGAAATTATATTTAACGGCGATAATTCCGAAGATATTAAACAAATTATCAAAGCCTTAGAAAGTAAATCTTCTCATCCGATTGCGCGCTCAATTGTAAGCTTTTTAGAGCAAACGGCTAAGTCAGATTCATTGCAAGAAATAGTTGAAATTAAGGGGCAAGGCATGCAAGGAAAGGGTCCGAATGAGGAAATATATAGATTGGGAAGTGCAAATTTTACCGAGCAACAAAGTGAAACGGGCGATTTGTTTCTGACCAAGGATAAGCACTTGCTTGCGAGAATATTTATTGAGGATGAGCTTAAAGCCCATGTAAATGAATCCCTAAGTTATTTCAAAAATGCTGGACTTCAGCAAGTGGTTTTGAGTGGAGACAGCAAGAAGAAATGTCAAGAATTAGCAGCTAAATTGCATACGGAAGTCATTGCCGAACTCAAACCTGAAGACAAACTAAACTGGATTTCAGCGCGCAATAAAGAAAATTTAGCAATGCTTGGCGATGGAGTGAACGATGCGCCATCTTTGGCCAAAGTAAATGTAGGTATTAGCTTTGCACAAGCCAGCGATTTAGCTATTCAATCGGCAGATGTGGTCATCATGCGCGATGATATGCATGCTTTGATTAAAGCGCATAAAATTGCCAAGCAAACCTATGAAACGATTAAGCAAAACTTGTTTTGGGCTTTTGCATACAACTTAGTGGCTATTCCGCTTGCAGCCTTGGGAATAGTCAACCCTATGCTCGCAGCATTTGCTATGATTTTTTCTGACTTGATTGTGGTAGGGAATGCTTTCCGATTAAAAAAATCGAAAATACCAGTTTAATTACGGTCTAAAAATTAAACTTATAACCGAAAATGATGTTTACCTCATGAAGCCGAAACGGCTTCTTCATTTAAAACTTATAATGTATTTTCGCGACAGAGATGAGTAAATCAATCGACACAAGTAACTCGAATTCTAAAACACAGGTTAAAGACTGTCCGCTACCCTGGTGGAAAAGACTAGGCTTTTTAGGCTTCATGTTTTTCTTCGTGAAAGGTCTGGGATGGATTGCCATCTTTAGTGTAAGCTACATTTGGGGACCCGAAGCTATTGATAGTATCAAGGAATTCTTCCGTAATTTATTCTAAATTACCTTTCTCCCGTTTCGAACGTATACGTATAACTATCATTTCTAATGTAAGAAATTAGTGTCTTCTCGATAATGAAAAAAACACATTATTGTTTACTTTTAGGCATTACTATTAATTAAGCACTTAAGCTATCATGAAAAAGATTTTCTTGTTTTTATCCTTTGCTCTTTTATTCGCAACTACATCTGCTCAAACCGTTTATGAATGGTACCAGGATGGCGTATTAATTTTTCAATTAGATACGGATAGTAAATACACCATTCGCTCTAAAGGATACGAGGTAAATCTCGAGGAAGTCTCTTTCCTGCAAGATATGATTGCTGAATACGGAATTGAATCCATATCCCGCATTCTCTATTATCATCCCGACCCCAAGCTTAATCATACCTACCAAATTAATTTTTCTAAAATAGATTTGATTGATCAATTTGTAAAAGATATCGATAAGTTCTCATTTGTGGAATATGCGGAAAAAAAGGAATTGCATGTAAAGTTTTTAACACCGAATGATTTAGGTGCTAACTCTACTACCGGAACAGGTATGTGGCATTTGTACAAGATGCTAGCGCAACAGGCCTGGGACTTGAGCACAGGATCAGCTTCAGTTATTGTTGCAGTGACCGATGATGCTATAAAAACCACCCATCCCGATTTAGCTGGTAAGTTTGTTGCTGGCAATGATGCGAGCGACCAAAACAGCACAGACCCCAACCCTTGTGGTGGAAATGACGGAAATCACGGGACACACGTGGCAGGAACGATAGGTGCGAGCACCAACAACGGAACGGGTGTGGCATCTATTGGTTACAATGTAAGCATTATGCCTGTAAAGATTGGGCGCTGTTCAGATGGATCCTTAACGGCTGGTTACGAAGGTCTAGCCTGGGCTGCCAACAATGGAGCAGATGTAATAAACATGTCTTGGGGAGGTGGTGGATCCTCCACCTTCGGCCAAAATGTATGTAATACCGCGTTCAATCAAGGCTCTATTCTTGTTGCTGCCGCCGGCAATAACGGAACCACATCTCAATTGTTCCCAGCAGCATACAACAATGTCATTGCGGTTGCTTCGACAACTACCACTGATGCGCGCTCATCTTTTTCTCAATATGGTAGTTGGATTGATATTGCAGCACCTGGATCAGCTATCCGTAGCACGGTAGCTTCGGGAAACACCTATGACCGATATGATGGTACATCCATGGCGTCGCCTAATGTAAGTGGCCTACTAGGTTTAATGAAAAGTTTTGCATCGAGTGCCAGCAATAATGATTTAATCAATTGCTTGTATTCAAGTGCTGACCCGGTAACTACCAATGCAAGTCAAATGGGTGCTGGACGTATCAATGCCTTTGCTGCTCTTCAGTGTTTAACACCTTTCATCTTGCAAACTGACGCAAGTATTACGGAGATAAGCTCGCCTGAAAACATCGTTTGTGGAAGTTCATTTACGCCTGAAATTACACTTAGAAATTTTGGTAGCAATACCATAAATAATGCAACCATTAACTATTCATGGGGAACTGTTAATACCAGTTTCCCTTGGTCGGGAACACTAACTTCTGGTCAGAGTGTTGTTATCCAGTTACCCGTTCAGAATACTGCTACCGGTGGAAACTTTACCTTTACCGCTACGGTAAACTTGAGCGGCGACCAAAATGCCTCAAATAATTCGCAAAGTCAGCAATTCCTAATTGATCCAAATGGCCAAGTGACCAATCTTACTTTAGTTACAGATTGTTATGGCTCGGAGATAACTTGGGATATCACAGACAATCAAAACAACGTATTGATAACGGGTGGACCTTATGGCGATGTAACTGGCGGTGAGACCATCAATGAATCGTTTTGTTTGCCTATTGGATGCTATACATTCAACATTTACGATTCTTATGGCGATGGAATGTATGGTAGTCAATGGAACTCATGTAGTGTGGATGGCGATTACAATATAACAGCAAGCAACGGCAGTAATTTAGTTCAAATGACGGCAGCCAATGCTGATTTTGGAAACGGAACTAGTCATAACTTTTGTGTGATTAATCCCAATATTAATGATGATGCAGGTATTAGTGAAATTCTTTTCCCTCAAAGCATCATTTGTAATGCCACTTTTGCGCCGCAAGTAAGATTAAGAAATTTTGGGAACAATAATTTAAATTCAGTTACCATAGTATACAATGTAGGTGGTGCTAGCCAAAGTTTTAACTGGACGGGGAATTTAAGTACTGGCCAAACGCAAGTAGTCACATTACCCAATATTACTTCCTCCGGTGGAACTGTTCTTTTAAGCGCAAACACGACGAATCCTAACGGAAATTCTGATCAAAATACAAGCAACGACCAAAGTCAAGCCTCATTCAATGTACTTTCTTCAAGTCAAAATTTGCCTTTTACAGAGAGTTTTAACAGCACCTCCATTAGCAGTGGAACTTGGTCTGTCAGCAACCCAGATAATGCTGAAACTTGGGAATTGGTTACTGTTAATGGAACGAGCCCGGGCACTATTGGAGCAAGAATGAACTTCTTCAACTACGCACAGTCTTCTCAGCGCGATGGTTTAATTAGTCCCAAAATCAATCTCAACGGGTACTTATCTGCCACCATGAGTTTCGAACATGCTTACCGCAGATTCAACCAATCGACTACAGATTCTTTAATTGTTTATGTATCCACAGATTGTGGTTCGTCATGGACGCGGGTGTTCCAAGCCGGTGAAAATTCCACAGGTAGCTTTGCTACTGCAACCACAAACACCAATGCCTTTGTTCCTGCAAATGCTGGCGAATGGTGCATGGGAACTGTTGGTTCGGATTGTTTTGATGTAGACCTTACAGCCTTTGTAGGAAACGAAGTGCTTATCATGTTTGAAGGATTCAATAGTGGTACGATTGGTAATAATTTGTACCTTGACAATATAAATATTACAGGTGTCACCGCCCCGTTAAGCGCAAACTTTACGGCTTCCTCTCAAGCAATTTGTGCTGGAGAAAGTATTACGTTTAGCGACAATAGCACAGGAACTTTCACCGCTCAATCATGGTCTTTCCCCGGAGGTAGCCCAAACAGTGCAATTACCAGCAGTCCGACGATAACTTACAATACACCAGGCACATATAATGTAAGTTATACCATAACAGGTCCAAATGGTAGTGATACGGAAGTGAAAAATAACTTTATCACCGTAAACGCTAGTCCAAGTGTAT
>JAFMKE010000104.1 GCA_017853115.1 Verrucomicrobiota bacterium | reverse complement strand
AATTGTCCCTATCCGATTTATGATGCGGATGACCATTCGTATGATGTTAAAGTGGCTGATGATGGATTTATTTACATCACAGGGTTTTTTTCGGGAGTTAGTGCAGAATTTGATAACATAACCTTGACTAATCCGAATTGGGGCTCAACGTGCACTCCGTTGGGGTATGTAGCTAAGCTTGACGCAAATAACAACTTTATTTGGGCACACAAATTTGACGGTATAAAAGATGATCGTGGGTCTCGAGATAACCGAATAGCTATTGATCATTTTTCGAATGTGTACGTTGTTGGCGGATATGAAAATACTGCTCAGTATGGAGCAACAACCTTGACTAGTGTAGGTGAGTGGGATGGATTCATTTTTAAAATGGACGCAGATGGTAATTACTTGTGGGCTAAAAGCATAGGTTCAAATAAAACAGACAGAATAAATGGTATTGCGATAGATTATTGCGATAACGTGTATGTTGCTGGTGAGTACAGAAACCCGATGCACTTTCCCGGGGCGAATGCATCCAATGGAAGCGATACCTTAAGTCATAACAAGAAACGGGACATATTTGTAGCCAAAATAACTACCAATGGAGATTGGGTTTGGGCAAAGCGAGCCAGAAGTGAAGGAACCGATAAACCTTATCAGATGTCCGTTGACAAGGATATGCAAGTATATATCGGTGGTGTGGCCGGCGACTCGCTCCGATTTACGAGCAATTTGGTTTTAAGCACTGGTGATACCTCAGATGTTGCTTTCGTGGCTCAGTTGGACGGCAGTAGTTCAACAGCTAGCTGGGTATGGGCGAAATTGGGTGGTGGACCAGACAATGATGACCGAACGGGAGATATCTGTGAAGATGGACGAGGGAATGTCTATGCTGTGGGGTTCTACGAAGAGGTAGCTGATTTCGATGGAACAAGCTTAAGCTCGCTTGGTAGAAAAGATATTTTTGTTTGGAAACTGAAAAAAGCCAATGTTACCCCAACACCGAGTAATTGTATTTATGTAGATGTTCAACCTCCAGGGGCAGGGTATATGATAATGAATGGGACGACGGTAACTGATTTTCCTTGCTTGCAAAATCTGCCTGATTCTACTACCCAAAATTTTGATGCAGTAGCCAATTCGGGTTATGCCTTTGATAATTGGGATTGGGGTATTCATTCGCCCTTACCTAACAGCGCGAATCCAAATTCTACGGTCTACACCTTCAGTGATGATACCTTGATTATCAATTTCAGTCAGATAATTGTGGATACAGTGGTGTATATTGCTCAACCTGCAGGAGCGGGCACTTTGAATTTGGATGGCACAAACATTTCTGTATTTCCTCATACTGCTTATCATATTCAGGGCGATACGTCTGACCTAACAGCCATAGCGAATATAGGGTACACCTTTACGGATTGGACCTTCCAAACCAATACGCCAGTGCCAAACAATACCACTGCTGCAATTGAAGTGACATGGGCTGGAAATGATACGGTTTATTTGAATTTTGATACTATTCCGACCTATGAAGTAACCTTTGTAACCAATTTACCCGGTGCAGGGAGCATGAGTATTGATGGTGTCCCTATTCCGGGATTTCCTTATACTACATTATTTGTGCAGGGAAGTTCGAGTAATTTATCCGCTACGGCAAATCCTGGATTTTCATTCGTCGATTGGGGATTTCAATTCAATACAGCCGTCCCGAATGCTACCAATCCAGCTGTTAGTGTCAACTGGTTAAGTGATGATACGGTTTTAGTGAACTTTACCAATATCCCGAGTTATAATATCACCTATTTGACTAATCCTCCCGGAGCTGGTTCATTGGATATTAATGGAGTTAATCAGCTTGCTTTCCCTTTTACAGATAATTATTTAATGGGAACAAATGTAGTGATTGGGGCGAATGCTAATGTGAATTTTACTTTTCGGGAATGGACGAGTAATTCGAGTGTTTTCAATCCGTCCAGCCAAGCCAATGTGGCCGATTTTGATGTGCTTGCTAACGATACAATAATTGCGAATTACGAAGAAATGGATACGCTTTGGGTGATAACGAGGCCAGCTGGAACCGCCCAGTTGCAAGTAGGAACAGATATCATCACAACTTCTCCTTACATGGGAATGTATCCAGTAGGGGAAGTATTGAATGTTTCGGCTTCGCCAAATGGGACCAGCGTTTTCAATCAATGGGACTTATCTCCAGCTACTTTGCCCGATTATAGCTTGAACACTTCCTTCATTTTCGATAGACAAGATACCTTGTTTGCGAGCTTGGATAATGTGTTATCTATAATGGAGTTAGGCGATAAATTGGAGCATTTTGCTTTTTATCCAACGGTTAATAATGGGACCTTTACTTTAGAGATGGGAACAAATTCTTTGATCGATTTGCGCATTAGCATGTTAACCATAACTGGACAATTATGCAGAGAGTTGTATCAAGGGAACCTCCTTCCGGGTCAAGCGATGTATGAAACTTTTCATTTTGACGGTGCTCCGGGTATGTATCTGTTGCAGGTGAATAGCGAAGAGTTCACGCAGCATTTCAAGATGCTTAAAGTGAAATAAATTCTCTAGCACACGCAAGGGGAAAGAGGTAAAATTGCCTTACCTTTGATCCACATGAATAACGCTAAAAGATATACCGTTACAGCTGCATTACCTTATGCCAACGGCCCGCTTCATATAGGACATTTGGCGGGTGCATATTTACCTGCCGATATTTTTGTTCGCTTCTTACGATTGAAGGGGAAAGATGTGGTTTTTATTTGTGGAAGTGATGAGCATGGAGCGCCAATTACTATACGCGCAAAGCAGGAAGGAGTTAGTCCGCAAGAAATTGTAGATCGGTATCACGAGCAAATGAAGCGCAGTTTCTCTAAGCTTCATATTTCTTTTGATATCTTTCACCGCACTTCAGCTGAGCTGCATCACGAAATGGCGCAAGATTTTTTCCGAGATTTATACGAGAAAGGTGTTTTTGAAGAAAAGAAAACTGAACAGTATTACGACGAGGAATACCAGCAGTTCCTAGCGGACAGATATATTAAAGGAGAATGTCCGCATTGCCATAATGCGGATGCTTATGGAGACCAATGTGAGAAATGTGGTAATACGCTGAACGCATTGGATTTAATCAAGCCAAAATCAGTGTTGAGTGGAAAAGCACCTGTAAAGAAAGAAACTGTGCATTGGTATTTGCCCCTGAATAAGGATGAAGAATGGCTTAAACTATGGATTCAACAAGGGGAGTATAAAGGTAAACACCACCACGACCCTAAAACATGGAAGAAAAATGTAATGGGCCAGGTTGGTAGCTGGTTGAGCGATGGATTACAGGCCCGCGCAATTACTCGGGACCTTGAATGGGGAGTGGATGTTCCTGCAGAGATTCCCGGTTCTGCCAATAAAAAGCTTTATGTTTGGTTGGATGCGCCTATAGGCTATATCTCAGCCACGAAACAACTCGCTTTAGATGGTAAGATTGATTCATGGGAAAAGTATTGGCAAGACGAAGATGCGCACTTGATTCATTTCATTGGAAAAGATAATATTGTTTTTCATACCATAATATTTCCATCCATTCTGAATGCGAAAGGCAATTACAATCTACCCGTTAATGTACCAGGAAATGAGTTTATGAACCTTGAGGGTGATAAGATTTCAACCTCGAAAAACTGGGCAATTTGGGCACATGAAATAGCAGAAGCTTATCCCGATAAAATTGATGAGTTTCGTTATGTGCTGTGTGCGAATATTCCGGAAACCAAAGATTCCGAGTTTACTTGGAGTGATTTTCAAACGCGCGTAAATAGCGAGTTGGTTGCAGCCTTTGGCAATTTTGTTAATCGCATTATGGTACTAAATAAAAAGTACTTTGATGGTAAAGTATCTTCGTGTAAGGCTTATCCTGCAATCGAAGCAGATGCGCTTTCAGTAGTTGCCGAGGCTAAGGAACAGATGACCAAGTGTATTGAGCAATATAAATTTCGAGAAGCTTTAGACGTGCTGATGACCGTTGCTCGTGATGGAAATAAATTCCTTACGAATTACGAACCTTGGAAGCGTATCAAAACGGATGAGGAAGAAGCCCAAACGGTATTGTTTTATTGTACACAAATAGTAGCTAATTTGGGAATTCTTACCCAGCCATTTATGCCACAAGCAGCTGAAAAGATTTTCTCTATGCTGAACTGTAAAGATTTAAAATGGGATGATGTCGGAAGACTCGATTTGGTGCAATCAGGCAAAGAATTGGGAGAAACCAAGCTACTTTTTGAGAAAATTGATGATGATTTTGTTTCGGCTCAATTGGCTAAACTGGAAGAGAGTAAAAAGAACACAAGTAAATCGATAAATTATAAACCCGTGAAAGACGAAATACAATTTGAAGACTTTAGTAAAATAGATATCCGAATTGGAACCATAACAGCAGCTGAAAAAGTTGAAAAAGCGGATCGCCTTTTAGCCTTAACGGTAGATTTAGGTTTTGAAGTGCGCACAATCGTCTCAGGTATTGCTGAACATTTTTCTCCTGAGGAAGTCGTAGGTAAACAAGTACAAGTCCTAGTTAATCTCGCCCCAAGAAAAATGCGTGGAATTGAATCGCAAGGAATGATTCTCTTCGCTGAGGACCTGGAGGGTAAGCTTCATTTTGTTTCACCGCCAGCTGGAATGGATAACGGAAGTGAAGTAGCCTAGAATCAGGTGTCATCAGCTATTCAAGCCATTACCTTGGGCTTGGGATCTTGCTTAATACTTCTCGTGTAGATCTATTATTGTCTTTCGGTAGAACTGATTTTAGCGTACTCATTCTTTACAAATTATTAATTATATTTACATGAAATCTTAACATATGAAACAAACTTTTACTTTTCTTTTTGCATTCATTTCTCTAGGATTGTATGCACAGACATGCAGCGGGAGATATCAAACAGAGATCTATAATCAAGTGGATGTTACTACCGTTGATTATGGTAGCGCAGTCAACCGACTTGGACAAACTGTAACGCTTCAAATGGATATTTACCAGGCAGTTGGCGATACAGCGACAGATCGTCCAGTGGTTATTTTTTGTTTTGGTGGCTCATTTACAGCAGGCTCCCGAACTTCAGGAGAATTAGTGGATTTCGCAACAGACCTTGCTAAACGTGGTTATGTTTGTGCCTCAATTGATTATCGTTTAGCTGGCAGTCCGTTAGAATTGGTAATAGAGGAGAACATCGTAAAAGTTGTGTTTTCTGCAGTACAGGATGGAAAAGCAGCTATTCGTTATTTTAGAAAGGATTTTGAAGAGGGGAATAGCTTGGGTATAGACCCAGATAATATATTTATCGGAGGGACATCAGCTGGTGGAATATTGGCGGCCAATTTAGCCTATGTAGATGAGGTGACGAAGTTGCCTGCAGAATGGCAGGTTTGGGCTGATGAAAATGGAGGCTTAGAAGGTAGCAGTGGAAATCCTGGTTATTGTTCTGCACCTAATGGGGTGTTTGGATTTGCTGGAGCTGTTGGAGATACTGCGTATATTGATGCGAATGATCCTCCTTTCTACGGATGTCACTCAACAGGTGACCAAACAGTTCAGTATGGTTACGGAGCCCCACTTCAGGGATTTGCTCCAGTAAGTTTATATGGTTCAGGTGATATCGCAACTCGAATGGATAATTTGGGTATCTACAACGAGTTAGATACGTATAATGACGGTGCTCATCCACCATTCTTTATTCAAGATCCAGCGTTGAGTGCACAAAGAACTGCGGATACCCGGGATAATTTGGTAAACTTCCTGTATAATATTTTGGATTGTAATCCGAATAATCTTAAGAAGGAGGATCAGCAGGGTTGTGATACGGGTAACCCTACGAGCATTGCTGAGTTAAACGCAAGAAAAGAGTGGAACTTGTTTCCAAATCCAACGGATAAGTTTATCAATGTGATTAGCGAGAATGAAATTCAACGACTGATTATTGTTGATGCAATGGGTCGCGAGATGATATCTTTTAATGATATGCATTCGAAGGAGTTAGCCATTGAAGTTCAAGATTTATCCGCCGGGGTGTACTTTGTATATGTGCAATCAGGGGGTGTATGGACGAGTGAAAAGCTAATGGTGAAGTAAATTAAAAGTATTTAAAATATGAGAGGGGTGTTGTAGGTGCAACATCCCTTTTATTTTTCGTAAGTAAGTTATGCCAGATTATAAAAAGTATTATATCATTCCTGAAGAGCCGAGCATTGTATATCAAGCCTTGGTTAACCCGCTTACCTTAAGTTTGTGGACGGGATTTCCAGCGTATATGAGTGAGGAAGTGGGCGATGAGTTTAGTTTATGGGATGGTAATATTGTAGGACGAAATCTTGCTTTTGAAGCGGGAAAAATGATAAAACAGGAATGGTATTTCGGTGAAAGAGAAGAGGAGTCTATCGTAACAATCAAACTACATCCGCACAAGAAAGGCTCTTCGGTTGAACTTCAGCACACCAATATTCCTGAAGAAGATTTTGAAGCAATGGTTGAGGGTTGGGATAATACCTATTTTGCCGATTTGATTGAATTTTATGAAGGGGAATAGTCGTGTTTAAGTAAATTACAAAAAAATCA
>JAFMKE010000103.1 GCA_017853115.1 Verrucomicrobiota bacterium | reverse complement strand
TCAACACTCAGTCACTCAGTCATTCAAAATTCTAAACTGAATAAATCTCTCCATACTTCTTTTCAGCGTAGTCCATGAAATATTTAAAGTTTAAACCCTCACCAGTGGCTTGTTTACAAAGGTCTTCGGAAGAATAGAAACGTCCGTGTTCGTGAATATTTTTACGCAGCCAATGTAGAATTTCTGCATAGTTTCCTGCACCAACCTTTTCATCATATGCTGTGATATCTTCACGCATTTTAGCCTCAAATTGCGCAGCATAAAAGCTCCCTAATGAGTAGGTGGGAAAGTAGCCAAAACCTCCATGACTCCAATGGATGTCTTGCAAAACGCCTTTAGCGTCGGATGGGACATCGATGTTTAAATAACTTTTATATTTTTCATTCCATGCATCGCGCACATCGTTTACCTTCAGACTACCTTCAATCAGCATTTTTTCGAGTTCATACCTTATCATAATGTGAAAGTGATAGGTCAATTCATCCGCATCTGTTCGGATAAGCGAAGGCTTTACAATATTGATGGCCTGATAGAAATCATTCAATGTTACATCGTTCAATTGAACCGGGAAGGCCTGTACGACATCTTTGTAATTATGCATCCAAAATGCTTTACTTCTGCCGAGGTTGTTTTCATAAAAGCGCGACTGGCTTTCGTGTATACCCAATGAAACAGCTTCCCCACAAGGTAAGCCGTATTGCTCTTCCAATAAGCCTTGTTCATATAAAGCGTGTCCACATTCATGCATACAGCTCCATAGCATGTCGTAAAAATTTTGCTCGTCGATTCGGGTGGTTACACGCACATCGCCCGGACTGAAAGTAGTGGAGAATGGGTGCTCAGCTAAATCCTGCCGACCAGCATCCATGTCATAGCCCAGTTTTTTCATTAGGGCAATTCCAAGATTCCATTGTTCATCTTTACCAAAATGTTGGTACATGAACTTGTCGTTTACTTGCGGCGATTCCGATATTTTAGTGATTAAAGGTTGTAGTTTTTCGCGCACATCTGCAAATATTTTATCTATTTGGTCGACTGTCGCTTCCGGCTGGTAGTCATCCATCAAGGCATTGTAAATGTGGTCTTCATAACCGTATATTTTGGCTTTTTCCTGTTGGATATTAACCATTTCTGTTAGTGCCTCTTCATATACCTTAAAGTCATTCGCTTGGCGTGCTTCAACCCAGGCATGAAAAGCTTTGGAAGTTGTTTTCGATAAGCGAATCACGAACTCGCCGGGTAGCTTTTTAGCTTTTTCCAAATCTTTGAGCAGCAGTTGAACATTGCGTTGGTCTTGAGCACTTAATGATTCCTTATCTTTCAATTCGAGTAAGCATTCTTCGTAGGCCTTGGATGTTGCGATTTCGTGTGCTAATCCACTTAAAGTTCCAATTTGCTGTGCACGAAAGCCTTGACCTTTCTTTGGCATGTAGGTTTCCTGATCCCAATTGAGCACAGCAATTGCTCGTTGGATATCGGTAATTTTATTAGTGAATTCTCTTAATTTTTCCATGGTAATACGCTTCGAATTGTTTTGCGGGAATATGGTAAAGTTTCGGCGGTAAATTTATATCTTTATCTTCTAACTAACGAGCTAAACCCTAAACAATGAAGAAAATATACTTAGCTTTTATTGCGGTATGCTGCGCATTTTCATTTCAAACACTCCAGGCGCAGGATGTTCACTTTTCGCAATATTACACCTTTGCTCAAGCGCTGAATCCTGCCTTGACGGGTAATTTTGATGGTTCTTACCGGGTAGCATTAATTTACCGTAATCAATGGAGTTCTTTTCTGAATAAGAACGCCTTTGTAACACCCGGTGCGGCTATCGATTTACCTCTTTTTGAAGGTCAATTAAAGAAAGATAAATTAGGACTCGGATTGATGTTTACCAACGACCGCATGGGAGAAGCTAGTTTGGTGACAAGCAATATTGGACTCTCTCTGGCTTATCACAAGGGGATAGGTAAGTTGGGTAAACACCGAATTTCCTTGGGAGCGCAAGTTGCCTATGTTCAACGCGCCATTGACCGAGATAGCTATGTTTTTTATGATCAGTTTGATGTATTTAGTCACAGCGGTGTGGGAACTAGTTCCGAGTTCGACGTAAACACCTTTGATCGAGGTTCATTCTTTTATTTCGATTATAATTTTGGGCTTTATTGGAAGTCTAATTTCAATGAACGTTTTAGAATGCAGGGCGGATTTACGACATTTCACATGAGTCAGCCGAGTCAATGGTTTATTGCTGAGAGCGATGACATTTTTCTGCAAAGAAGATATCTAGGGGATTTAGGGTGTGAGGTATTCTTTACAGAAAAGATAGCTATCGCGCCAGATGTGATGTATCAGAAGCAAGGTAAAAATCAAATGATTTTGGCTGGGGCCTCTCTAGGCTATTATTTTAGTTCGGGTTTCAGAACAAATTCGAGCATTCATCTAGGTTCTCGCTATCGTGTTAGTCCGGTTAATGGCGATGCTGCTGTGGTATTCTCAGCGGTTGAATTTCGCAACATGCGAATTGGCGCATCGTACGATGTAAACTTATCAAACTTGAAAAATTCATCTAATCTTAAAGGTGCTTTTGAAATTTCACTGGTTTATGTTGGTGAAAGTATAAGAAGCTACAAGGCGAATAAGTCGCTTCCAGCTCGCCGATTCTAATTATTTAAACGCATTAAACCCCATCCATGAAGAAGATAATTGGAATTTTTTGTTCAATCCTTCTATTGAATATTAGCCTTTTTGCTCAAGTAGATAAAGAAAAAGCGATAAAACCCCGAGTAGAGTTAAAGATTGCTGATTTATTGTATGCGCAAAGTCATTATTATTCCGCTGCTGAATATTACAAGGAAGTAGTTCGATCGAATCCTGAAAATCGATATGCCAAGTATTGGTTGGCTATGTCAACATTGAAAGCCAATGATTATGAAAATGCCGTGAAATATTTTAATGCCTTTGACAAGCAGGCTATTGATCCTAAAATAAAAGTGAAGCGACTGGAAAAGGAGAATAGAGAGATATATGGTTTGTCAAACTATTATTATGGTGTAGCATTAAAACAATCGGGCCGATATGAGGAGGCTATCCAAAAGTTAAGTGAATTTCAGGCAAAATATGATTTAGATGATCAAGCGCGTTGGGCTAAAATTGCGGACAATGAGATTGCTGGAGCTGAGTGGGCTATTCTTAATTCAAAACAAAAGAAAGTAAAGGTAAAATCATTGGGCGATAGGGTGAATTCGGGATACGAAGATGCGGCGCCTATGTCTGTCAACGACTCGACTATTTATTATACCTCACTTCAAGAAGATCGATTGCTGTTTGTAGACAAGACAGATGATATTCCTAAATATCGTTTGTATCAATCGCAAAAGATTGACGGTGTTTGGCAAAAGGGAAAGTTGTTGCCTGAATCTTTACAAGACGAGAAATTTGGCACGGGAAATTCGGCCTTATCCGAGGATGGAAAACGTTTATATTTCTGTAAGTGCTTCAATAATGAAATTGATGAGATTATTTGTAACATCTATTTGAGTGAAAAAGAGAATAATCGCTGGGGCGAAGCTGTAGCGCTCAATCAATCCATTAACAGCCCGAAATACACGTCTACTCAACCTACGGTTCGGACCAGTGGCGACGGTATGGATATCGTTTACTTCGTTAGTGACAGAGAAGGTGGAAAAGGGGGGATGGATATCTGGTATTTTATTCGAACGGCGCGTGGCGATTATAAAGGTCCGCGTCTATTAGGAGGTGCTATCAATACGGATCAGGATGAATTGACGCCGTTTTACGATAATGCTCAAAACTTATTTTATTTCAGCAGCAATGGGCACCCAGGTGTTGGTGGATTTGATGTGTTTGTAAGTGCTGAAGATGAGGATTTAGGATGGACTCAACCGGCAAATGTTGGTTTCCCAATTAATTCGCCTGCAGATGACTTGTACTACGTGAAAGAGTCAGGAAAAACAAGTGGTTTTCTGGTGTCTAATAGAGAAGGTACAACAGCGATACGAGGTGGCTACACAGGTGATGACATCTTTTATTTTGAAGATTTTAAATATGGTTTAGAAGGCTTTGTTTTCAAAGAGGATAAGACTGGGAATTCACCAGTTGAGGGTGCTACAGTTCGATTGTATACCACGGATACGGATGGCAATGAGGTTTTAGTTGAGGAGATTTTAGATGTGAAAGAAGATTATTTTTTCAATTTGAAACCAGACATGGATTACAAGGTAGAAGTAGTTAAGCCAGGTTTTTCCTCGAGCTTTGAGTATCTGTCTACAATAGATATTCCTTATGAGGATACATTGAATAGGAATCTGAGTGTAAATAAAACGGTGGTTGAAGCAAAAGGCAGCCTTTATGACGATAAGGATACGTTGATGACAAACAAGTTGGATGATGCTATTTTGACTTTAGTTAAACTGGATCCAAATGGCACGAAGCAAACCATCTTAACGAAAAAGATGCTCCCGGGAACCACGGACTTTAGTTTTACTTTGGATATTGGTTCAGATTATGCTCTTGAAGTTGTAAAAAATGGATACTTCATGGAAACTATACCGCTTTTAACAGGTGTTTTGCCTGAAAATATAGAATTTCTTGATGCTACGGGATTCCTTTCAGCTATCGAGCTTGGAAAGACTTATGAACTAGCAAACATCTTATACGATTTTGGAAAATCGAGCTTAAGAGAGGAATCAAAAGTCGTGTTGGATGAACTGCTTACTATTTTGGAAGAAAATCCAACTATTATCATTGAGCTAGGATCGCACACAGATGCTATTGGTTCTGATGAGAGCAATTTAAAATTGTCACAAGCCCGTGCCCAGAGTTGTGTTGACTACTTGGTAAGCAAGGGAATTTCGAAGGGTCGTTTAACGGCCAAAGGCTATGGTGAGAGTATGCCAATAGCTCCGAATGAAAATGAAGATGGCTCCGACAATGAGGAGGGACGTCAGAAAAACAGAAGGACAGAGTTTAAGGTGCTAGAAAGCTTCTAAGAACTATAGAATGTAGTGATAGGTAAAAGTGCTCTCATTGGGAGCACTTTTTTTATTCATTGCGGTTTAGTAAGCATTTTACTTCGAATCACTCACGATTCACCTCTCGGTATTTTAAAACAAATTTCCCCAAACCTGAAAGGCTAAGAACTGTCCAAAGAATCCAATCAGGAAGCCAGCCATTAATCCACTTTTGTTGACCAGATTTAGACTGATTCGTGCGCTGGCTAAAAGTCCGATAAGGACTATAACAAGTAGCAAAGGTAAAAGTAAATTGTACTGACTGGTTCGCATGATATTAATAAGCATACTAATTAAGGCACCTGCTCCGACCATATGCCAAGAAACGTTACTGATAAAGTTTAGCGGAAAAAGCACAAAAAGTGAAATAATTGAACCTAAAGTCATTAAGCCTAATGGATAATAGCTTGAAGTGCGGTAGAGTCCACCTTCTTTAAACATATAATACGCCCATAACCAAAAAGTAGCTAATGCGATTAGCGGAATAAAACGTTCTTTGTGATCTTCCATTTTAAACGAAGAAATTACATCTAAACGCCGCATTAAGAAGAAGGCAAACAAAGGAAAAAAAACAGTGAGTGCTCCGTAATACATCAAACGAACTTCGTTATGGATAACGCTAGTGTCTGTAAACTGCTGCGGGTGAGCAAACACGATGATGATAGCCATGTAGAAAGGCATCAGCATAGGATGCATGATGTATGAAATGAAATTGGCTAAAGATTTCGGCATGTTATAATTCTTTTCGTAAACGAGCTACAGGGATGTTTAGTTGCTCTCTGTACTTGGCTACAGTTCTTCGAGCAATTTCATATCCTTTAGTTTTTAATAATTCCATTAATTTCTGATCGGAGTGTGGTTTCTTTTTGTCTTCATCCTTAATGATGTCTTGTAAAATCGCTTTGATTTCTCTTGTCGAAACCTCGTCACCATCGCTATTTTGCATCGATTCACTGAAGAAGAATTTCAAAAGGATGGTTCCGAATTCGGTTTGTACATATTTCGAATTGGCTACTCGAGACACTGTCGAAATGTCTAGATCGGTTAGCTCTGCAATATCTTTAAGTATCATCGGCTTTAAGGTGGTTTCATCGCCAGTAAGGAAAAAGTCCTTTTGATAATCGAGAATGGCTCGCATCGTTAACATCATCGTTTGTTGACGCTGTTTGATGGCGTCTATAAACCATTTGGCAGCATCCATTTTCTGCTTAATGAAAAGAATGGCATTTTTCTTATCTGCAGTTTTTTCCTTGCTTGCTTTGTAGGAGTCGTACATCTCCTTGAACGAGCGACTAACTTTCAAATCTGGTGCGTTGCGCATGTTTAATAGCAGCTCAAGTTCACCATCATCATTTTTAACGGTAAAATCGGGGATGATATACTGATGAATTTTAGCATTATTCCCGCCAGAATAACTGCTGCCTGGTTTGGGATTTAGTTTGAGAATTTCATCGATAACTGTTTTTAAATCCTCCGGACTTAAACCCAAAGCGCTTTCTAACTTTTGATAATGTTTTTTAGAAAATTGTTCGAAGTAATCCTCGAGTAATCGAATAGCCGATTTGATTAAAGGATT
>JAFMKE010000102.1 GCA_017853115.1 Verrucomicrobiota bacterium | reverse complement strand
ATTTGCTGCCATTCGCATATCCTCTATACTTAAATCGCGTAATTTCCATAAATTTGGCAGTCATGAGTGATATAAAAGATATTCTTCAAAAGTACTGGGGCTTTGCTGCATTTCGCCCTTTACAGGAGGATATCATCTCGGAAGTACTCGAAGGGCGCGATACGCTTGCCTTACTTCCTACAGGTGGCGGTAAGTCGCTTTGCTTTCAAGTGCCTGCGCTTGCCCAACCTGGAATATGTATTGTAGTTTCCCCACTCATCGCCTTAATGCGTGACCAAGTGAACAACCTGGAGCAAAAAGGTATTGCGGCTAAAGCAATATTCTCAGGCATGAGTAAGCGTCTAATCGACCAAACTCTAGATAACTGTATATACGGTGATGTGAAGTTTCTTTATGTATCACCCGAGCGATTGCAAACGGATATTTTTATTGAGCGAGTGAAAAAAATGAAGGTCAATCTTTGGGCTATCGATGAAGCGCATTGTATTTCTCAATGGGGTTACGATTTCCGCCCACCGTATCTTCAAATTGCCGATGTTCGTCAGTATCATCCCCATGTGCCTGTTCTGGCCCTTACGGCAACAGCTACACCTCGCGTAGTTGAGGATATTCAAGATAAACTCGCTTTTAAACAGCAAAATGTTCTTCAAAAAAGTTTTTTACGGAGCAACTTGAGCTATTCCGTCTTATACGAAGATGCTAAGTATACCAAGCTGGTCGACATTTTGCAAAAAGTAAGTGGAAGTGCTATCGTATACGCAGGGACACGTCGGGCGACCAAAGAGCTGGCGGACTATCTGCTTCAAAGCAAAATTTCAGCTACGTTTTATCACGCAGGATTGAGTGGAGAAGAACGCAATGAGCGACAACAACGCTGGATAAATAATAAGGTGCGAGTTATAGTGGCCACGAATGCCTTTGGCATGGGTATCGATAAACCTAATGTGCGTTCTGTGATTCATATGGATTTGCCAGAGAGTCCGGAAGCTTACTTTCAAGAGGCAGGTCGAGCGGGACGTGATGGCAATAAAGCCTATGCTGTACTCCTTTTCAATTTGTCGGATAAACTACATATGAAGGATAAGCTCGAGCAAACGATGCCGAGTATTGCCGAGATTAAAACGACCTACAACGCCTTAGGTAATTTCTTGCAATTAGCCATAGGTTCTGGTACTGATAAGTCTTATCCCTTCGATTTTGGTAAGTTTTGCAAGCAATATGATCTACATCCTGTAAAAACCCTGAATGCCTTAAAGTTTCTCGAACAGGAAGGACATCTGATGGTTAGTGAGGGAGTGTTCTATGCTTCTCGATTGATGGTTACGGCGGGCAAGGATCAGCTTTACAAGTTTATGGTGGAGAACAAGCAATTTGAACCCTTAATAAAATATATTCTTCGAGCGTATGGCGGAATATTTGATGGTCAGGTCAAAGTGGATGAGCTTGAATTAGCCAAAAAAATGAATTCAACAAAAGATAAGATAGTTAAGGCATTTAGCTATCTCGATCAGTTGTCACTTGTGCAATATGAGAAATGTACGGACGAGACAACGATACGCTACCTCGTGCCGCGACGTGCAACAATAGACTTAGAACTTGATGTGAACAGAATTAATCAGCGCATCCAAATATATCGGGAGAAAATTCATGCCATGCTGGACTATGCTTCGAACAAATCAGCTTGTCGAAGTAATATGCTATTGGCTTATTTTGGTGAAAAGCGCGACGATCGTTGTGGTATTTGTGATTTCTGTGTAGGACGAAATAAATTATCAATTAGCGAGTTAACATATCAAACGCTATCAGAGTTGGTTGAAAAAGAATTTGGTGAAGATGAACATACGCTAGAATATATATTGACAGCGGTTGAGCATTCGAATAAAGAGCAGCTGAAGTTATTTTTGGCATGGCTGGCAGAATATGATATAATTGTGAAGCAAGAAAACGGAAAATTTAGGTGGAACAAAAGCAACTAATACTATTGGCTAGTAGCGATATCAATTATGATCAACGCCTACAGAAGATAGCCCAGGCCCTGCATACAGACGATTGGCAGGTGTTGCTTTTGGGCGTTAAGCGAATACATTCTATTCCTTTGCAAGAAAAGGCGTTTGGTCAACGACGGGTGAAGAGGGTTTTTTCTTCTGGCATACTATTTTACCTCGAGTTTAACTGTCGTTTTTTTTGGTATTTACTGAGAAGCAAAGTTGATGTGCTTGTGGCCAACGATCCGGATACTTTACCTGCCGTTTGGTTTTTATCTTGGTTCAAAAGATTTGATTTAGTTTATGATTCTCACGAGTATTTTACAGAGGTTCCTGAATTAGCCAATAAATCATTCAAACGAAAAGTATGGGCGGGTTTGGAGCGATGGGGAGTGCGCAAAGCAAAAATTTGCTATACCGTAAACGAGAGTCTTGCTCAAATTCTCGGCAAAAAATACGATAAGCAGTTTGCCATTATTCGGAATGTTCCTTTAGCATTTACCGAAAGACCTCCCATGAACAAGAAACCCTATGTATTGTATCAAGGAGCTCTTAACAAGGGGAGAGGTTTAGAAGTTTTAATTGAGGCTATGCAAGGAGTACCATTGGAATTATGGATTGCGGGCAAAGGCGATTTAGAGGCTGAATTAAAGCAACTGGTTGAGCAAAAGAAAATGACTGACCAAGTAAAATTTTTAGGTATGCTTCTTCCTAATGAACTCCGAGCAATTACCATTGAAGCAAAAATTGGGATTAACGTATTGGCATCTACTAGCTTGAATTATTATTATTCCTTGGCCAACAAATGCTTTGATTATATGCATGCAGGTGTACCAGCCATACACATGAATTTTCCCGAGTATGAACGTATTCAAGAAAAAGCCCCTATTGGTGTACTTATAAAGGAATTGGAAGTGGGGGAGTTAAGAAAAGCCATTCTTAAGCTCGAGCAGGATGAGGTCTACTATCAAAGTTGTGCAGAAAACGCGTTGCGCTTGGCCGAAGAATATCAATGGGATAAAGAGCAGGTCACCTTACAAAACTTATTCAAGGCTCTAAAATAAATTCTCGATTAAAAGAAAGCATCCGCTATATGTTTTAATCCGGATTCCTGCGATATCGCGATGATATCAAAGCGAATTTTACCTGTCCATTGATTAGCTAAAATCCAATCCTCCGCTGCCTCGAGTATGCGCTCTTGTTGCGCTTGGCTTACAAAATCCTCTGGGCATCCGAAATGATCATTTATTCGATTTTTTACTTCTACAAAGAGCATGCAATCTCCGTCTTGCGCAATGATATCTATTTCTTTCCTCCCCGAGCGGAAATTTCTCGATCGAATGCGCATACCCATAGTGCGCAGGAATGCAATTGCTTGGTCTTCTCCCTCTTTGCCTTTTCGTTTGCTTTGATTCAAATACATAAAATACAAATAAACTAGATTATTTGGCATTGTGCTGAATTGACTATTACTTTGCGCATTCAATTGATTATATGGAGCATTTAATAGAAAATTTCGCTGGCCAAGTAGAAGAGGCCATGGCAATTGGTAAAGATTTTAAATTTACTGGGGAGAAAAGGACTTTCAAGTCAGTCGTGATCTGTGGTTTAGGAGGTTCGGGTATTGGCGGTAGTTTCCTTCATGATTTTGCTTACGCTCAGGTGGCAGTGCCAATTATTACGGTGAAAGGATATGCTTTGCCGGCTCATGTGGATAAAGATACTTTGGTGATTATCTCGTCATACAGTGGTAACACCGAAGAAACCTTACAGTGCTTTGAAGAAGCACTAGTACGAAAGGCTACCATCTGCGGGGTAAGTTCGAATGGCAAGGTTAAAGCAATTTGTGAAAAGGAAGGGCTTGATTGTGTCTTAATTCCCGGTGGTAATCCCCCAAGAGCAAGCTTTGGGTATTCATTTACACAGCTTTTCTACATTTTACATTATTACGGCTTGGTAGACAATAGCTTTGAAAGCGACTTGAATCACGCTATACAAGCTTTAAATACTGAAAAGGATGATATCAAATCAAAGGCTAGAGTTCTCGCGGAGCACGTTTATGAAAAAATTCCGGTGCTGTACAGTGCCGATAATATTGAGTCGATAACCGTAAGATGGCGTCAACAGATAAACGAAAATGGGAAGCAATTGTGTTGGCATCATGTAGTGCCCGAAATGAACCACAACGAAATCGTAGGATGGCGCGAGGAAAATGATAAACTTGCTGTTATTTTCTTGCGTAATGACGATGATCATGTACAAGTAGCGAAAAGAATGGACTTAAATAAAGTGGTTTACCAAAAATATACGCCACATATTTTCGAAGTTTGGTCAAAAGGAAATTCGTTTATCGAAAGAGGTTTGTACTTAGTGAATTTTGGCGATTGGGTATCATTGTACTTGTCTGAGTTGCGCGGATTTGATGTAACGGAGGTAAAAGTAATCGATGAGTTAAAAGCTAATCTCGCAAAATGACACCCTTCGATGGGCATATTGGTGAAGAAGATGAAGCGGAAAATGATGATCTGTACAACAGTATAGAAATCACTGTTGATAAGAATCAAGCCCCTCTTCGAATTGATAAATATGTCATTACGCATTCGGCTTTGACCAGCCGAACGAAGGTGCAAAGTGCAGCAAAAGCGAATAGTCTTTTAGTAAACGGCGAGGCGGTAAAGTCAAATTATAAAGTTCGCCCACTGGATAAAATCTTGATGATTTACCCGAAATCACCGCACACGGCTGATTTAAGTCCGGAGAACATCCCACTAGACATTGTTTTTGAAGATGAATACCTGATGGTTATCAATAAACCTCCGGGATTGGTTGTTCATCCTGGGGTAGGAAATACACATGGCACACTGGTTAATGCTCTTTTATATCACGTGCAGGATTTGCCCGGCGAAAGTAGGGAGCGAGCAGGCTTAGTACATCGGATAGATAAGGATACTTCAGGCTTATTGGTAATCGCTAAAACAGATGAAGCCATGTCTCATTTGTCGAAGCAATTTTTTGATCGTACCATCAACCGGCGTTATTGGGCTTTAGTTTGGGGCGATTTTGAAGAGGATCACGGCACGGTGGAAGGGCATATTGGTAGAGATTCACGCAATTCGAAAAACTATACGGTTTATCCGAGAGGTGATCAAGGGAAACATGCTCGTACGCACTACAAAGTGCTTGAACGATTTGCTTATGCCTCTTTAGTTGAGTGTAAATTGGAAACAGGTCGTACCCATCAAATTAGGGTGCACATGAAGCATATTGGTCACACCTTGTTTAACGATGAAAAATACGGTGGCAATCGAATTTTAAAGGGAACGATTTATTCAAAATACAAGCAGTTTGTTGACAATGCTTTTGAAGTTTGTCCAAGACAAGCACTTCATGCAAAATCTCTCGGTTTTACTCACCCGATTTCAGGTGAAGAAATGTTTTTTGAAAGCCAGTTGCCGGATGACATGGAGCAATTGGTAGACAAATGGCGTACCTATGCACAGGCTATCATGAACAGAAATACAGATTAACTGTTCTATTGTGGCTGATTTGTTTTAATTTTAGCCGTCATTGTAAATCCAAAATTGTTTAAATGAGAAGAATTATACTTACTGCTGCATCATTGTTTTTAATTGTTTTAAGTTTTTCACAATGGTCTTCAGGCGGTAGTCCGTTGTCTTTATCACTGGATATGAATAAAGAAGTTCCAACAGCGGTGCTTCCGCCACTTGACATGCAAAAGATAGCAGGTGAGGATGTGGAAGACGGCAAGAACGGGCATATCGAAAGGTCTGCTGTGATTCGGCCTACTAATTTAAATTTATACAATTCGGGTGTTTGGACAGAATTGGAAAATGGGGATAGAATTTGGCGTTTAGTAATCCATGCAGAAGATGCCTTGGCTACTACTTTGCTGTATGAAGATTTTTTCCTTCCAGAAGGAGCGAAGTTGTTTGTTTATAAACCGGATTACAGTCGGGTAATAGGTGCATTTACGTCGTACAATAATCACGAATCTGGTCAATTCACTACTGAGTTGATTCATGGAAGTTCTTGTGTATTGGAATACTTCGAACCTGCAGCCCAAGCTTTTCGGGGAAGTTTTACTGTTAGTGGCGTAGCACATTTTTACAAGAATGTGCCACAAGAAATTATTACTCAAGACTTCGGAGACTCCGACAATTGCGAGGTTAATGTCAATTGCAGTGAGGGGAATGCATGGCAGAATGAAAAGAAAGGTGTAGCGAGAATTTTTGTAGTATCCGGTTTTTCAGGAGGATGGTGCACCGGGTCGCTGGTTAATAATACCAATTTAGACTGTACGCCTTACTTCTTAACAGCCTTCCATTGTGGGGAATCATCTTCGGCATCGAATTTAAATAACTGGGTGTTTTATTTCAACTATGAAGCGAGTGGATGCTCAAATCCAAGTAATCAAAGTCAAGTGACTAATAATCCGAATTATTTTAGTTTGACAGGCTGCACAACGGTTTCGAGTAGTAACGATGGCGGAAACAATAGTTCTGATTTTCTTTTGGTTGAATTTAATCAAGCCATTCCAACAAGTGCTGATGTGTATTACAATGGTTGGGATCGATCTTTACTAAATACTGTGAGTACCAATGGGGTAAGTATTCATCATCCCGCTGGAGACATCAAAAAGAT
>JAFMKE010000101.1 GCA_017853115.1 Verrucomicrobiota bacterium | reverse complement strand
ATTTTTCATATCATATAATTGGTTTAGTTAAGATAAAAAGAACTTAGTGTAAATTTTACAATAAAGATAATAAACATAAGTATATCTCCAAAATGTTTTTATTTTGAAAAATTAGTCGTGATGTTTAACAATAAAAAACAAGAAATGTTTAGAACTTGAGCTTACCATTGATATCCCACAAACCCCAAAAGGCTCCAAGTCCACCTTCGGCATTCACTTTCCATGCCTCATCAAAAGAAGCGAAGTAAAAAGTTTCTATACCCTCTTTTTGTGCCCACAACTGGGTTTCAATAAAATAGATTAAGGCATTGCGTAATGATGGAACCGCTCCATCGTGTGACTCACCATCACTGGGCCAACCAGTCTCGGTAATTATCACTTTCTTGCTCCAGTCGGCGCTTTGTGCTTGCCCATACATTTTAGCCATGTGCCCTAAGGCATATTCATTCGGGCAGCCTTCCCAAAAAGGATAGCAATTCGACAAGATAACATCGCATTGCGCTGTTAATTGCGCATGTCGCGTAAATTCGTAATAAGCATCAACATAACCAACGGGCACTTTGGGTACAGCCTGCTTGACACTTTGAATATGTTTGATTAATTCTTCCACACTCAAGTCATTTCGATACAACACTTCGTTACCCACCGAAGCAATATCAACATACCCTCTTTTCGCTAAGTCAATTAAGGCATTAATTTCCTTTTCGTTTACCGCCTTATCATTTCCTAACCAAGCACCAACCAAGGTTTTCATACCCATTTCTTTGGCTATTATCGGCACCCATTCATTGCCTTCAAGGCAACTAAAAGAACGCACCCATTGGGTGTAAGGACGAATAATTTCCAAGCGCTTTCGTACTTGTTCTTTAGAGATTACATCACCGGGCGATTGCCCATTTTCGTATATGCTGAAACAAAGTCCGTGCAAACCTTTTTTCATTATTTCGTGAAAAAGAACACGCAACTCTTCATTTGATTTTTCTGCTAAAGCAAAATCATTACTCGATAAATTGGAAAAATTAAAACTTCGAACCTCGTTTATTCTAAATGACATTACTATATGTTGATTTATCTATTTCTTTACAACTCACCCCTGCGCTCAATTAGCTGGTGCTTAATCTCACGCGCTCTATCTTCGGATAAACTATATTTCCACATCACCACAATAGCCAATCCTGCCGTTAGCGAAGGTATTAAAATATCTGCAATTCTCAACTGATTCATTGTTTCTACTGTTTGCGTCGCGGCGTTTTGATCAAAGCCTACTAATTTCAATACTACTCCGCCAAGTATCAAAGCTAAACCTTGCCCGAGTTTCACCATCCACCAGTAAACAGCTCCAAAAGTACCTTCCTTCCGGGGCATTCCATTTTTTAACTCATCCAGATCACACACATCCGCTGTCATACTCATCATTAGGGTAAACAATCCGCCCAAGCCAAAAGCTATTAGCGGGATAGGAAAGAAAATTAACCATGGACTTCCTTGTGAAGTATCGATACTAAACCAAGACATACCCACTGATTCAAGGAAGGGATTTATAAAATTGAAAACCGCTGCAACAGCATCATTCATCCATTGACCTAAACGGGTTGCATTAAAGCGATTATTCAAATCAGTATCAAAACCCCACCATTTCAACACATACCCTACAATAGAAATAGCTGTTGAAACAATAAATGCCTTTCTTTTCCCCCATTTATTCGCCATCCATGACACAATGGGAATAACCAAGAAGGCAGTTAAAACAGCGGTAATCGTTGAAAACCATGCTGGCCATGTACCAGCCGCACCATAATTACCATTATACATCGAGAATACAATGATGTAAAAGCTAAATGCAGCTACAATTTGAAAGCCATTGAATACAAGAAATGTAGCTCCACAAACTTTCACAAAAGGTTGATTTTTAAACACCTCTTTGATTCCGTCAAATAAGTCTTTGAAAATACTTCCCACGCTCCTTAAAGAAACATTCTTTCGGTTTTCTATATGGGATGTATCTATTCCTCGGCAAAAAATCGCAGGCAGTATACCAAGACCTGCGCAAATAATACCAACTATTACGGACATTTCGTGAACCCCATCAGCTTGATCGGCATAAATACTTTTATCCGCTATAATTACCCAAAACCATGGCACAATCATCCAAGCTATTTGTCCTGCACTATTGGCAAAACTCATTAATCGCGTTCGCTCATTGTAATCGGATGTCATTTCGTATCCAAGGCCAACAAGCGGTGTTGCATAAATTGTATTGGCGGTCAAAAACAATAAAGAGAAAATTAAGAAATACCAAAAGTTATAGTTTTGACTAGCTGCTGGATCCAATTGCCACAATAGAATAAAAAATATCCCACTCAATATAGCTCCCGCAAAAATATACGGCCGTCTTCTTCCAAATCTTGATTGTGTATTATCTGAAATAAAACCCATTACTGGATCGGAGATGGCATCATAAATTCTTGGTAGACCACCTAAAATTCCAGCCAACAATGGATCCATTCCAAATGCGGTAAGCAAGAAAAACATAAAAAAGCCTAATGCACCAGGCAATAAATTGAGGGCCAAATGCCCCGAACCAAAGGCCATTTTTTGTACAAAAGGAACACTATCTTTCTTGTTAATCATCTGCTTACTCATTCGCTCAATTTTATTTTTAGTTATTCTTTCTGAAGCAATACAGTTTGTATGGCTTGTGCACTTATAGCCTGAATAATTTGCTCTCCATTCATATCCAAAGTATATATTTTACGCTCAAGACTAGGATTAAAAATTACCACAGCGATACTACCATCCGGATTTTCAACAGCTGATAGCATAATAGAATCGTCACTCGTTTTGGTTGAAATTACTCCTGCCCCTGGACGCATAAACCGACTAAAATGGGCTAAAGTGTAATAAATAGGTGTAAAATAGACTTCATCAGCATCTGGGTCAACAATAACAGGAGCTACGCACCAATTCTCAAACCAGTTTGGTCCACCCTGTCGATCCAACACCATATTCCAATCCACCCAACCATCCACATGATTGTTTAAGCAACCAATAATATCTCTTGCATAGCGATACACAGGAACATATTTAGGATGCAAATATTTCTCATCTTCCGCAGCCCAATCCCAGCCCCAATCAGTTGCTTCTTTACGCCAATACCAGTCATCATCTCGCCAGGCAGGCACTTCCGAATCAACACAGGCTTCTGTTTGAATCAAATACTTGTCAGGCGCTTTCTGATGCGCGTATTGCAACTCTGCTGGAAAATAATCATAAGTACTCTCATACCAATGAATGGCAGTTCCATCATAATATTTCGAAGATGCTTCATCTTTATACATCACATCCACCCATTCACGGAGCCCCGCACGATTTTGATCGTAACCTAAAATCACTAGGTCACCCTTCCCCTCTTTTTCTAAAGTTGGCCCTAAATAAAACTGAACAAACGCTGTCATCTCCTCAGGACTAAACAACATACTCTCCCAGTTATTGCCATTGCCATGCGGTTCATTCTCGACGGTGAATCCCCAAATATCAATTCCTTCTTCACGATAGGCATCTACATATTTCGAGAAAAACAATGCCCAAGTATCGTAGTATTCCTTGCGCAACTTACCACCCACCCAATCTTCATTATCCTTCATCCACGGTGGGGCAGTCCATGGTGAAGCAAACAATTTAAATCCGTCTTCAGAAACTTCCATAGCCGATTTTATCATAGGAATCAAGTCCTTCCTATCTTCTTCAATGGAAAAGTGATTCAATGCTTTATCGCCGGATACGGGAGCATAGGAATATTGGTATAGAGAAAAATCGCAGGAATTCATATGGGTTCGACATAAAGAATAATTTGCGCCCCCTTTACTAAAATAAGCTTCTATTATTTGCTGGCGATTTTCTTCACTTAAGCGATTCAATAAATGAGCCGATGATTGGGTAAATGCACCACCAAAACCGGTAATCGTTTGGAACTTTACCTTGGAATCTAAAGATAGCTGAACAAATGCTTCTTCATCTGTTCTTGCGTCTAATTCGGAAAGCGCGTTCCCTGAAGCAGAAGTTTCAAATGTTCGAATCTTCCATGGCTTATCGCCTTTTATTGCAGAATTATCTAAGTTATTGCACGCTTGCATAAGTGTAAGAAAAGTGAATAAAGTAATTAATGAATAATTCATGGCGTTGATAGTTTAGGCGTTAAGCTATCTTTCTGCGGCGGCATCATCACTTCCAATAACAAACTATCTAATTGACCATTGTAGGTTTTATCTATAACCTGTCCATCGCGAGAAAGTCCTGAAAAAGCACCCTTATCCACTTCTTTCCAAAGGGCAAACTTTGCCTTACCTTCTACCGTAAACAAACCAAAGTGATTCTCAGAGCCACGAGGATTTTCAGCATCCTTCCAAATTTCATCAAAGGCCTCAAAGTAAAAGCAAGAAATACCCTCTTTGTTCGTCCAATCCCGCATAAACTCATAGTACTTCGCTTGCTTGTACTCATCACAAGCTTTCGAACCATTAGCTCCATAGAGTCCTTTCGAGAAGGTAGCCCAACCGGTTTCGCCTATATGAATCGGTTTGTTTACCCCGATTGCATGCATATATGACTCAACAGCTTTGTACTGACTTTTAGCATATTCCAGTGACCTACGCATAGCCCAATCGATACGCTCCTGCGCTGTCAAGTTCATTTCACTAGGCATATTCCCCCAAAATACAGGATTATAGTGTGTATCATGCATCGGATAGGTGTGAATAGAAACATAATCTACGGCATGGTATAATTTTGTCAAATCTTCCACCTTATAAACATCCTCGCCTCCACCCCAAGAAGCGAAATTATCCGAGCTAGTAACCCAAGTATCTTTAGGGAATTTACCTTGACTCTTTAATGTTTGAATATGATTAACCCACTTAAGTATAACCTTTGGTAATACATAATAGGCCGTTGCCCATTTTACCATAGCCTCATTTCCTACGGCTACCACTTTTACAATATCAGCATATTCATTCGCCAACTGCACCGCCCTTTCAATCTCCGTGGCATTGCGTTCACTTTCTTCTTCATGAATGGGTTCAAATCCTGTCCAGGCATTTTTACAATCAATCCAGGCACCCAACATAACATACATTTCAAAGTCAGCATCTTCCTCTTTGAGTTCGCTTATGGCCTTTAAAACATTCACCGCATGGGGCATATGGACGTTGTAGGTACGCAAGATTTTAATACCTACAGCCGAAAGAATTTTTAAATCCTCCTTAATCTGCGCCACCGTTGGCTGAGCACGCCGAGTGTTTGTTCGGTATCCACCATAAGCAATCGCCAGATAGTTTGGGTTGCCTAAAATATCAGCCGCAGTTTTATCCGCTTGAAGCAATCGATCTGATTGCTCAGACTTACAAGAAAATAAATTAGCAATGAATCCGAACATAACCATAGATATTATAAACTTAAGAACAAAAGTATTCTTGCCTAGTGGTTTTCTTCCATAAAATAGCTTTTCTTCTCGATTCATAGAATCTAAACTTTACTTGCTTCATCGCAATTGACTTTCCAAAACATGAACAATGATTTTCACTATTTCGCCGCTTCTGGCCGTTAGTTGATTCGTCATTTCCTTGCTTAGATGCAATTGATCAAACCGGTGCACACCAGTCATTGTCTCGACAGTAATCTTACTTTCATTTCCCTTTACATAGATAACTGGAACCTGACAATAAGTAAAAACTAATGAATTTTCAGGGTACGGTATCGACGTTATTTCACCATCCAAATGAACCAATGAAAAAGTGCCCGGTTCAGATAAAAATTCCTCTTCACGCAACAAGCTTGGATTAAAATGAAGTAGACCATCTTTCATGTAAACACCTAACTCCCCCCAATGCGCCAGTATATCTTCTTTTACCTGACCAGTCATCCCCGGTTGCTGAGCTCCACGCCCAGCGGGTGTATGTGAATATGGGTCAGTAGGAAACGCGCCGTACAATTTAGGTGATTTATGAACGCCTATACCTGCTTGGATTTCATAGTAATGCTCAAGCAATCGTCCAATCACCTCATCACTCTCCCTTTGCTCAATAGCTTGTAAACAACATTCTTGGGTAGCAAGCAATAATTTGGAAACCATATGCCAGTAAATGGACCCTAGTCCCTCATAACCAAAAAATGTACCCGAACGCCCCGTAAATGCCTTGTGGTTAAACACCTGTTCGAATATATCGAGAACATCGTCTTTGCCTTTCAATACAAGTGCCCGTAGGTCCTCATCCTTAATTTTATCCAACGCATTTTCTAGATCTTTGGCATAACCAAATTGTCCATTGAAATGGTACTGATTCCGGACATTTTTTTCTATAATCGAAGTATCACCTTTCGCTAAAAGGGCTTGAAGCAATTCGGAAGACTCAACCCGATCGTTCGGTAAAACATTTTTCGATAAAAATCCTGAAAGATCTTTGTTCGGATATAAAATATAACTGTATTGATCTTCTCGGAAAAGCGCACTAGCTTTTAATGCATCCAATACCTCAAGGCTTTTCCTCGGACTAAGATATTTCGCACTTAAAACGGCTGCTTGTCCCTCTAACATTTCATCTAAATATGCGATGGAAACGCCCCCCTTTGTTCGAGTCATCAAATTATACGCATGATACAT
>JAFMKE010000100.1 GCA_017853115.1 Verrucomicrobiota bacterium | reverse complement strand
TTAATTCTTTATTGAACCAACGCTCCATTCACTTCCATCCATCCACCACCATTGTATACTTCATCCACTCCATTAGCGGATAGGAAAGCTGCCGCCTGACCACTACGTCCACCGCTTAAGCAACAAACTATAATTGGTCTGCTCAATCCTTTAAACTCATCCACGCGACTAGGCACTTCATTTAATGGAATATTAATCGAACCGGCCACGTTGCCTGACATGTACTCACCGGGTGTACGAACATCCACTATTGTGGCATTTTCATCATTTATTAAATCTCTGATACTCATAACTGTTTAATTTTGTAACGCAAATTTAGCTCGAGCTTGATAAGCTTAAAGTGACCAATATCACTAATTTTTCGTTTAATCGTCACGTAACAATTCCCAAGTATGGTCAGCTAAAAGCTTTACTCGGCCTTCGAAACTTTTAAAAGGCAGGGATTTACCCCATTCCTCCGGACCTACCATCGATAGCAGGTATTCATCGTTTTTACGAACATAAAGAAAGTAGACATGTCCCACCAGCGGATCGAAACCCATTTTCGCTTCATATATCTTTTCCGATATTTTCACCCTGTCGTGCAACTTCTGCGCTTGGTCTGCAATAAGCTGCATTTGCTCCCGCAATTGATCCATTTGGTTCTGCGTTTGCTCATACATGGCAGCCATGGCTTTCCCCTTTACCTTGCCTTCGTCCACGGGTTTAATAACAGGCGAACCAAGTGTGTGCGCATAGGGCAAATTATGCGGATTTTCCGTGATCTTATCTTTATCTATAGGATTACGATCCATTGATTATTTTAGGTGAAGTTTCTAAACAAAAGGCAAAGCAACTACCCTAGCCTTTAATCGCTTGTTTCGAGCAATCACATAAATAACCGAATCTACTTTTGAATGTTCAAGCGAGACGTAAGCTAATCCGATAGCTTCGTTCAAAACCGGCGATTGCGTACCAGATGTAACTACACCTATCTCCTCGCCTGCCTCACTTTCTACGGGATAATCCTTCCGAGGAACACCTCGGTCCTCTAACTTAAAACCTACAAGTTTTCTTTTTATGCCTCCTGCCTTCAAGTCCTTGTGATATTCGGCATGCACGAAATCTTTAGTAAACTTGGTTATCCAACCCAATCCAGCTTCTATCGGCGAGCTATGGTCATCGATATCGTTGCCATATAAACAAAATCCTTTTTCCAAACGCAAAGTATCTCTTGCTGCTAATCCGCACGGCTTCACTCCTACAGATTCCCCAGCTTTTATCAAAGCATCCCACAAGGCTTCAGCGTCCTTATTCCAAACGTACAACTCAAATCCCCCACTTCCTGTGTAGCCCGTATTAGAAATAACCACGTCCTCTACTCCTGCTATCTTACCCGCATTAAAAAAATAATATGGGATATCATCCAAAGCCAATTCAGTAAGTCCACTCAAAAGCTCCATCGCCTTGGGGCCTTGAACTGCTATTAAAGCCAATTCATCTGAAATATCACTTAGATCGACATCAAAACCTTTGGCTTGAATTTGGCCCATAATCCAATCGAAATCTTTTTGAATGTTCGCTGCATTGACCACCAAATTGTATTCGGAATTATCCCATTTGTAGACAATCAAATCATCCACAATTCCACCTTGCTCATTGGGCATGCAATTGTACTGACACTGCATATTTTTCATTCGAGCAATATCATTGCTACAAATCCATTGCAAGCAAGCCTCAGCATCCTTCCCTTTTAGCACAAATTCACCCATGTGACTTACATCAAACAGGCCTACATCATTGCGAACAGCCATGTGCTCGTCTTTAATTCCAGAATAAGAAACAGGCATTTCAAATCCGGCAAAAGGTACCATCTTCGCCCCTAATTCTACATGCTTTTTATACAGCGCTGTTCTTTTCATCTCCTTTTTTTTACGAAACTACGGATTATGCCATTAATCATCCCGAAAAACTACAGCAAAGTGCAAAAACCTAATCTACTTGTAGATTCTATAAAATTAGTCTTAAATTTGCGCTCTCAAAACATTACATGGCTGATAATATACATCCAATTTTTGACCAACTAATTTCGAGAGAGGAAAAAGAATCTTTCTTGAATCAACACAGCCGAATGATCTGGTTAACGGGTCTTTCCGGGTCAGGAAAAAGCACCATTGCCAAAGGACTAGAAAAGGAGCTTTTTAAACGGGGTTTCTTCGTTCAAGTTCTTGATGGCGACAACATTCGAACCGGCATTTGCAATAACCTGGGTTTTAGTGAGGAAGATCGTTCCGAAAATATCCGGAGAATTGCCGAAGCAGCGAAATTGTTCATCGAAGCAGGCGTAATTACGATCTGTAGCTTTGTAAGTCCGACCCAAAAAATCAGAAGGATTGCGCAAGATATCATCGGCGATAAAGACCATATTGGCGTATTTGTGGATACGCCCATTGAAGTTTGTGAACAGAGAGATGTGAAAGGGCTGTATAAAAAAGCGCGAGCTGGAGAAATCAAAAACTTCACCGGTATCGATGCGCCTTTCGAAATTCCCGCCAATCCAAACCTTATCGTGAAAACGGCCAATCAATCGATTGAAGATTCAGTCAATCAAGTTTTGGCGTTCGTTTTACCCCAAATAACTAAAAAATAAGCACATTATATTATGTCCTATACAATCAATCATCTAAGTGAGCTAGAAGCAGAAGCAATTTTTGTGATGCGTGAAGTAGCTGCTCAATTTGAAAAACCAGCTATTTTGTTTTCGGGCGGAAAAGATTCTATTCTTCTTACGCACCTAGCGAAAAAAGCTTTCTTTCCAGCTAAAATACCTTTCCCATTGGTTCATATCGATACGGGACACAATTTCACCGAGACCATTGAGTTTAGAGATTACTTGGTGAAAACTTTAGATGCTAAGTTAATTGTTGGTTCTGTGCAGGAAGCTATTGATAAAGGTTTGGCCATCGAGGAAAAAGGGGCAAACGCGAGTAGAAACGTAGCTCAAATTCCGGCTTTGTTGAAAGCAATTGAAGACCATCAGTTCGACGCCTTAATGGGCGGAGCAAGAAGGGATGAAGAAAAAGCACGAGCAAAAGAGCGTTTCTTCTCTCACCGAGATGAATTCGGACAATGGGATCCGAAAAATCAACGTCCAGAATTGTGGAACATCTTCAACGGAAAAAAACATTTTGGTGAACACTTTAGAGTTTTCCCTATTTCCAATTGGACAGAATTAGATGTTTGGCAATACATCGCAAAAGAAAATATCGAATTACCGAAAACCTATTATTCTCATGTTAGACCGTGCGTTGAGCGCAACGGAACCATACTAGCGGTGACAGAGCATGTGCAACCGCGAGAGGGGGAAGAGGTTAAAGATATGCGCATTCGTTTTAGAACAATGGGCGATGCCACAATTACCGGTGCCTACAAAAGCGACGCAGATACTATTGAAAAAATTATTCAGGAAGTTGCTGCAGCGCGGGAAACTGAGCGAGGAAATCGAGCAGATGATAAGCGAAGTGAAACCGCAATGGAGGATAGAAAAAAAGAAGGATACTTCTAAATGTAACGGAAGAATTTAGATAAAAGAACTAAGACGCCAGATTTAAAAGTAAAGATTAAGAGGAGATATGAGTAAGCAAGAAGAAATATTCAACGCCGAGTCCTACGAAAAAATGGAATTACTTCGCTTCACCACAGCTGGAAGCGTAGATGATGGGAAAAGTACACTGATCGGTCGGTTACTTTACGACAGTAAATCGATTTTTGAGGATCAGATGGAAGCCGTAAAAACGAGCAGCGAAAGACGCGGAGACGAAAACATTAACCTGGCCCTCGTTACTGATGGCTTAAAATCTGAACGTGAGCAGGGAATCACTATCGATGTGGCTTACCGCTACTTCTCTACGCCTAAACGAAAATTTATCATAGCTGATACTCCGGGCCATATTCAATACACTAGAAACATGGTTACAGGAGCTTCAACAGCCAACCTGGCAATTATTTTAGTAGATGCACGCCACGGTGTTGTTGAGCAAACCAAACGACACTCCTTAATCGCTTCCTTATTGGGAATTCCTCACGTTGTGATTTGTATCAACAAAATGGATTTGGTTGACTGGAGCGAAGAATCTTTTAACCAAATCAAAAATGATTATAAGCAGTTTGCTTCGAAACTCAATGTGAAAGACGTAAACTTTATTCCTATTTCTGCACTCCTTGGCGACAATGTTGTCAACGAGTCTGAAAACATGAACTGGTACAAAGGCTCTACCTTAATGTATCATTTAGAAAATGTACATATTGCCAATGACCACAACCATATCGATTCTCGTTTCCCGGTACAAACCGTTATTCGTCCTCACTCGGATGAGTACCACGACTACAGGGGCTATGCTGGTCGTGTAGCAGGTGGTATTTTCAAAAAAGGCGATGATATTACCGTGTTGCCGAGTGGATTTACAAGCAAAATAAAAGAAGTAGAAACGGCGGGGACGCCGCTAGAGGAAGCTTATTCTCCTATGTCGATTACGATGACGCTTGAAGATAATATTGATGTAAGTCGAGGCGACATGATTGTCCGCACGGGAAATATGCCAGAGATCTCTCAGGACATTGACGCCATGGTTTGTTGGATGGATGAGAAGAATCCGATCAGAATCAATGGCAAATACACCTTAATTCATACTTCAAGAAACTGTCGTTGCATCATTAAGGAGGTTGTCTATAAAATGGACGTAAATAACCTACATAAACTTGAGGATGATAAAGAAATTCGCTTGAACGACATTGGACGTATACGGCTAAGAACTACACAACCTATTTTCTTTGACGCCTACAATCGCAACCGCATCACAGGAAGTTTTATTTTAGTGGATGAAGCTTCTAACGTAACTGTCGGAGCGTGTATGATTCGTTCGTAAGTTATAGCCTTTATTAGGCAACTATATGGCTTAGTTTATTGTTCTATTAGCAAACTGCTAAACTAAAAAATGGTCCAGCCATCCTACTTTTCCAATACGGCTAATACACAAAACAAGAAAGCCTTTGTGATTGCAGGTCCGTGTAGTGCTGAAACCGAAGAGCAATTAAGAGAGAGCATCACCCAAATCAAGCAATATGCTCCCCAAGTAAACCTACTCCGAGCAGGTATTTGGAAACCTAGAACACGCCCCAACTCCTTTGAAGGAATAGGAAAAAAAGCACTATCGTGGTTAGTGGATGCAGGAAGAGCAGTTAATCTTCCTGTATCCATTGAAGTGGCGAAAGCTCAGCATGTGGAGGATGCACTCCATGCGGGTGTTGATGTGCTTTGGATTGGTGCCCGATCTACAGTCAGTCCTTTTATCGTTCAGGATATCGCCGATGCACTGAAAGGTGTACACGTACCGATTATGATAAAAAACCCAATCAATCCAGATCTATCCCTTTGGATGGGTGCGATAGAACGAATTGAGCAGGCGGGTGTAAAAGATATTGCAGCGATTCATCGAGGATTTTCGAGTTATAATAAAACGATGTACAGGAATGTTCCGCATTGGGAAATTCCCATAGAACTGAAAAGACAACGACCCGAACTTCCCATTATTTGTGACCCTAGTCATATTGGTGGTCAAAGAAATTTAATAGCACCGCTATCTCAACAGGCTATGAATCTACATTTTGATGGCTTGATGATAGAAACACATTACGATCCTGCAAAAGCATGGAGTGATGCAGCACAGCAAATTACTCCAGAAAAACTAGGGGAAATTTTAACTAGCCTTCAAGTTGAACAGAAAGAAGCGAATCAAGCAGATGAGTACCCGCAACTTGACACCTATCGAACAGCAATTGATCGACTAGATAATTACATTCTCGAACTGCTTGCTGAACGCATGAATATTTCACAAGAAATAGGTGATTTCAAGCGATTGGAAAATATCGCTATCCATCAACCCAAACGTTGGGCAGCAACGGTTAAAAGAGCTTTAGCTTTCGGAAAGAATAATGGACTAAGCGAAACTTTTATATTGGAACTTTTCCAGAAAATTCACAACGAAAGTATTGAAAGACAGAGCAAATCATAAGTCATACATCGAATAAAAAAGGCTTCCCGTGGGAAGCCTTAAATTTTTTCTTGAAGAATGATTAATTCGTTACTGGAATAATCGGATCATTCGACACAGGTCCAGCTCGATCAAAATCAAACAATAAGGTGAAACGCATGGTGTTATCTAATGGATTTCTTTGCGCTGTAGTCGGAATAACATAGGCAAAATTCATTTGGAATACAGAGTACTTTAGGCCTACCCCGGCAGATAAGAACTTTCGGGCACCTTTCGTGGGGTTTTCATAAAAATAACCTGCTCTCACCATGAACAAATCATTGTATGTATATTCTGCACCCACTCCTATAGTGAATTCAGCCATCTCCTCTGAAAATCCGCCTGGTGCATCAGCAAACGATGAAAATAGAGCACCTATTGAAGACCGCTCTTTGTAATCAGCAATACCCGGCTCGCCTTCCTTGTCATAGTCAGGATTTGGGTCTCCATTTTCTAAAAACTCAGGAACAGGCGTTGGAATTAATAGCTTATTCACATCCGTATATATGCCAAACTTATTATACTCATCAATCTGAATTTCAGACCCTATACCCAAAGCGAAGTTTGCAGGAATGAAATCCTTATTTAATGCATTGGCCGAATA
>JAFMKE010000099.1 GCA_017853115.1 Verrucomicrobiota bacterium | reverse complement strand
CTGGTGTCTGGGGGATGTTGAATGATAGAATCTTCTCACAAAGGCGCAAAGACGCAATTTTGATTTATGAGTTTTTGAATGTTCTCGCTAAGGCGCAAAAACGCGAAGATATTGTAATGACGAATGAGCATATTCTTAAATGAAGTCATTCCTTTATTCGAAATTCAGTCATTCAAAATTAGAGTGTCCTTCGCGACTTAGCGTGAAACAATTTACTCAATCATCCCCAAGAACTCATCTTCGCTGATAACTGGAATACCTAATTTTTCGGCCTTAGTTAATTTCGATCCCGCTTTTTCACCTGCTACTAAATAATTAAGCTTAGCACTAACTCCACTTATATTTTTCCCTCCATTCTCTTCTACTAATTCTTTCGCTTTATCTCGTGAAAAACGACTTAAGGATCCAGTAAACAAGAAAGTAAGACCTTCAAGTTTATTACTTTTTAGGGCACTATCTTCTTCTGTCTTTTCTACTTTAACGCCTAACTCTTCCAAACTCTTTATCAATGCCTGATTCTCCTCGTTGTGAAAGAAACTCAAAATACTTTCCGCTACTTTTGGACCAACGTCTTCTAATTCAGCAAGACTATCAGCATTCCAACTTACCAAATCATCGATACGTTGAATTTGCTTTTCCAGCATTTTAGCTGTGGCACTGCCCACATGTCGAATTCCCAAGGCAACTAATAAACGCCAAAGCGGTTGAGATTTAGATTTTTCAACGCCACTTCGAAGGTTCTCCACCGACTTATCCTTCCAACCTTCTAGGGATAAAATGGCCTCATAATCCAAACGATAGATGTCTTCAATTTTGCTTACAATCCCTTCTGTCATGAATCGCTTAACAATATCCTTACCGAGTCCTTCAATGTCCATCGCGCCTTTCGAAACAAAGTGAATCATACGTTCCTCGGCCTGAGCAGGACACTCGGCATTTTCACACCGCCAAACAGCTTCTCCCTCCGGTCGAACGAGCTGAGCAGCACACGAAGGACATTCCGTTGGAAAAACAACCGCTTCTACCTTATCTCTCCTGGTTAAATCAACACTGGCGATATAAGGAATAACATCACCGGCTCGTTCTACTTTAACATAATCGCCAAGGTGAATATCTTTCTCATGAATGAAATCTGCATTATGCAAGGAAACGGATGAAACTGTTACTCCTGCTAATCTAACAGGATCAAGTTTTGCAACAGGAGTCACAGCGCCCGTCCTACCCACTTGATACTCGATATTCAAGAGTTGAGTTGTTGCTTGTCTAGCTTTAAATTTGAAAGCAATCGCCCAACGAGGATGATGAGCAGTAAAACCCAGTGAATTTTGCAAGCGCAAGTCATTTACCTTGACCACCATACCGTCTATTTCGTAATTGTAGCCATCGCGCTTTTCCTCCCATTCTTTGACAAACTCGCTCACTTCTTCAATACTCGAAACCAAGGTCTTCTCTTCTTGCGGTGTTTGGAAACCCAAAGCATGTAGCATATCTATATTTTCAAAGTGAGAAAGCAACTTGTCGCCAAGCAATTCATTACCGTGCACATCAGCAGCATAACCAATTTGATAAATAAAGGCCTCCAAGTTCCTTTTGGAAACCTCTTCCGGATCTTTCATTCTCAAAGAACCTGAAGCAGTATTTCGAGAATTTTGAAAAACCTTTAAGCCTTCCGTTTCTCGCGCTTCATTCATGCGGTCAAAAACACCTAATTCGATGACTACCTCCCCGCGCAACTCGATTTTGCTTATACCATACTTTGAAAAATCTGCTTGCAAAGGGATATTTTTAATCCTTTTGGCATTACTCGTGATTTCCTCTCCCTCTGTTCCATTTCCTCTGGTGGCTGCTCGTGTGAGCATGTCATTTTCATAAATCAACGCGATACTCGCCCCATCATACTTGGGTTCTACAGCATACTGAATATCCGATCTATTACTCAATTTTTTGACTGATTCATCAAACGCAAACAAGTCATCGGCGTTATAAGAATTGCTCAAAGACAACATCGGTACGGTATGTTCGACAGTTTGAAAATCTGAGGTAAGCACTTGGGCCACTCGCTGAGTTGGCGAATCAGGAGTCACTAATTCCGGATACTCCGCTTCTAAATCTTTTAAGGCTTTGAACAACTTGTCATACTCGATATCTGATATACTGGGCTCGGCTTGAACATAATATTTCCAATCGTGATACTTGAGCGCAGCACGCAAGCCAGGAATATCCACCTTACCCAACTGCTTGTACAAAAGGTTATCCGTTTGCACCTGCATTTCATCATCATTCCACTCTGTGCTTTCCATCATGCTTACTTCGGTTTGTAATTGCTTTTGGTCAATATCGTTGATGCTGGAGTTGCCATCAATTCAGCTAAACTCAAATCCTTACCAGCGGTCTCCATGTATTGGTTGACAATTCGCCATCCTACCCACCCCCCTACATTCCCAGGGGCTTGTTCTGGCATACCAGCGGTCATGGGTCCTTCGCCAATATGCCGTGTATGATCCATATAATTCTTTGAATAAAATAGATCATGTTCATTGTAGAACTTCCAAATTTCCCCTTCACCACTTTCGCACCATTCCAATTGCTCAGGAGTATATCCAATGAGAAAATGTTTTGGCTTTTCTGGCTGCATACATTCCATAAAATAATACATCTTGCCCTTCTCTATCATAGCGTGAATCAAAGCATCTGTGTCAGCCAATTCATCGGGAGCGTAATAGGCCTTATACAAAACCTCCATGGTGTTTGGTACGATGTACTCCGGTTCAAATCGCTGCACAATGTAATAAGGGAAATCAAAACTACCGTAATACATATAATTCTTGCCCAAATACATATCCAAGGAGATTGCCAAATAAGTTGAATCTAATCCTACGACATTGTAGCCAAACTCACTAATTATTGTTTTTACTTGTGGAATTGGCTTCTTGGGGAAATAGTGTTTAAAATGTTTCAGCGCTTCGTGCAATTCACTTTCAAGAGAAGATACATCTTCATAATGTAATTGAACGGTGTCATAAAGGCCTCTTACATAGGGGTTCGTAAAGAAATGATGCAGGTCCATCATGGTAGGCGTAAGCGAGTCGCTAATCTGCCCAAAACGCATCACTTGCACCGAGTAAAAATCGAAAAACACACTATCTACATTTCTGACAGCGTTTAAACTTTCAAATAAATCATTGGTATCGGCACGAAAGAAATCTTCCTCAAAACGGTCGATGACAAAATCCAATTCGATACCTGAAACATCTATCTTTTTGTTATTTTTGTTGAAGAACTCGCAAGAGCCTAATAAAATAAGGGCAAATATCCATGCAATATGGCGTGAAATAGAAAGTTTCATAGGCATGCAAAATAAACTATTCAAGATGAAAAAAATTATAATCGTCTTTTCTTTTTTGATTTTTATAACAAATTCATACGGTCAGAACAAGAAGGTTCGATTTGGTTTGCAGTTTACCAATGGCCTATCTTTTCTGAACTCCGATAATACGAACATAACTGAAACCAAAATAGGATATGCCTTCAATTACGGTTTAATTACAGAATTCAATTTCAACGAGAATTATGCACTTGGAACTGGACTAAGCATCAGCCATCCAAGAGCTGCTCGAAGTAACTCTCCGGTGGTCAGCGCAGTTATTGGAGATACCACCTCTAACTTTGCATTTGATAACGCTTTGGTTAATGGAATAAAAGAGCGCTACACTTACACCTACATAGAAATCCCATTAACATTCAAACTAAAAACAAACGAAATTGGCTATTTCCGATACTTTGGTGAGTTTGGCTTGGTAAACGCTTTTCGCGTTAGGTCTCGTGTCGATTTTGTTGGATCCAAGATAGAAAATGAGTCTATCTCCAAGCCTTTAGAACCCTTTGACCTGCGTTCAGGATTTTATAATGCGAGCTTAAAAGTAGGCGGTGGTTTTGAATATACCATTAGCGACAAAACCGCTTTGCTGGTTGAATTGTCTTTCAATAATGGTTTCGTAAATGTATTGAAAGACGGTGATGATAAACGAACCGTATTGCGCGTCGTCAATCTTACTACAGGGATAATGTTTTAAGACAAGCCGCTCAAACTTTTCTTTTTTTTCGCGGTCGTGCTTTTTAATAGGTACTTTTTACTAAGTATTGTAACTTCGCTTGTATGAAAGTAGCCATTGCCCAGCTTAATTACCACATCGGTCATTTTGAGAATAATTTCAAAAAAATCGAAAGTGCGATTGCCGATGCGCTTCGTGCGAAGGCTGATATCATATTATTCGGTGAGCTCGCGGTTTGTGGTTACCCGCCAAGAGACTTTCTAGAGTTTGACGATTTCATTGATAAGTGCGACGAAGTAATAGAAAAAATCAAACCACTTACAACAAACATTGCTGTGGTCATTGGAAGTCCTTCGAAAAATCCCGAATTGGAGGGTAAAGATTTATTCAATTCAGCCTACTTTATTGCTCAGGGAGAAATCCTGGGTATAGCACATAAAGCCCTTTTGCCAACCTATGATATCTTTGATGAGTATCGCTATTTTGAGCCTTGCAAAACATTTAATACGGTCACTTACAAGAATAAAAAAATAGCCTTGACCATTTGTGAAGACATTTGGAACATCGGTAATGAAAATCCATTGTATCCTATTTGTCCAATGGACAGCCTGATTAAAGAAAATCCAGACTTTATACTCAACTTGTCTGCTTCCCCATTCTCCTACAAACAAGCAGAGGAACGAAAAGGCATTGTTAAAGCCAACACCTTGCGTTACGGCGTGCCTATGTTTTATGCTAATCACGTGGGTGCGCAGACAGAAATTATTTTTGATGGTGGATCTTTGGCCGCCAACAGTAAAGGAGAAATTGTTGCGGAACTGCCGTACTTTGAAGAATGTATCGAAATAATTGACAGTGAGGAGATTGATAGTTTGATAAACATCGAACAAAGCATGTCTAGTATCGAGCGCATACACCTTGGACTGGTAACAGGCATCAAGCAATATTTCCAAAAGCTCGGTTTTCAAAAAGCTGTACTCGGCTTATCCGGAGGAATTGATTCTGCCCTCGTTCTTGCCCTTGCTGTGGAAGCTTTAGGGAAGGACAATGTACTTTCCGTGCTTATGCCTTCTCAATACAGCAGTGACCATTCTGTAGATGATTCTATTGCTATGTGTGAAAACCTCAAATCACCATACAAGATTATTCCTATTGAAGAGATGTACCATAGTGTTGAGGCCAATCTCAAGCCTCATTTTGAAGAAAAAACACTTGATGTAACAGAAGAAAACATTCAGGCTAGACTTCGTGGTATGAGTTTGATGGCCCTATCCAACAAATTGGGATATATACTTCTAAACACCACAAATAAAAGTGAGGCAGCTGTAGGGTATGGAACCTTGTACGGGGATATGTGTGGTGGACTTTCAGTCATTGGGGACTTGTACAAAGGCCAAGTGTATGATTTGGCAAGACATATCAATCGCAACGGAGAAATCATTCCAGGAAATATCCTTACCAAAGCTCCTTCTGCTGAATTGCGTCCTGATCAAAAAGACAGTGACTCACTTCCCGACTATGATCAGTTGGATGCTGTTTTAATGCACTACATTGAAGAACGCCTGGGACCTAAAGAAATCATTGCGCTTGGTTTTGATGAAGCATTGGTTAATCGCGTGTTGAGATTGGTTAATATGAGCGAATGGAAACGTCACCAGATGGCCCCAGTGCTTCGCGTATCACCAAAAGCTTTTGGTATGGGACGCCGAATGCCCATTGTGGCTAAATATCTTGGATAAAAAAGTGTACTTGAGTACACTTATCCTCTCAGGTTATTAAATGCCCTTTAACACTTCTTAACCTCGAAGCCAAATAGTCATTTTTTAAATTTGCCAAACAAAATTTGAAAGCTAACTATGGAAAATTCGAGTATAGATATTCGTGAGTTAACAGAGAAAATCGAAAGAGAAAGTGGATTTATTGATTTAATCAACATGGAAATCAGTAAATCTATTGTAGGGCAAAAGAAAATGGTTGACCGCCTAGTTTTGGCGATGCTAGCTAATGGTCACATTCTTTTAGAAGGGGTCCCTGGCCTTGCAAAAACCTTGGCAATTAAATCATTATCATCCGCTGTTGAGGGTGCATTTAGCCGCATTCAGTTCACACCCGATTTATTGCCCGCAGATATTCTCGGAACAATGATTTATAATCAAAAAGAGAATGATTTCAGCATTAAAAAAGGGCCGGTATTTGCCAATTTCGTTTTAGCTGATGAGATAAACCGTGCACCAGCTAAAGTACAAAGTGCTTTGTTAGAAGCCATGCAAGAAAAGCAAGTTACTATTGGTGATACCAGCTTTAAACTGGATGAACCCTTCCTTGTTTTGGCTACACAAAACCCTATTGAACAAGAAGGAACGTATCCACTACCTGAAGCACAAATTGACCGTTTTATGTTGAAAGTGAACATCACATATCCTGAAAAAGAAGAGGAGCGTCAAATTATTCGGATGAATATTGGAAACACTAAACCGACAATTAATCCTGTTGTCAGCCTGAAAGCAATTTTAAAGGGAAGAGAATTGGTGAAAGACGTCTACATGGATGAAAAAATAGAACAATACATTTTAGATATCGTATTTGCCACAAGAAATCCTGAAGGCAGCAATCTGAAAAAAATTGCACCATTGATTACTTACGGTGGTTCTCCAAGAGCAAGTATCAATTTGGCATTAGCGAGTAAAGCCATGGCTTTCATGAAAAAGCGAGCTTATGT
>JAFMKE010000015.1 GCA_017853115.1 Verrucomicrobiota bacterium | reverse complement strand
TTAAAGCGTTGGGGATACGGTTTACTGATACTCAACGCTTTTTTTATGTCTAGATTCGTGGTATACTTCGTGATTTAAGGAGTGTACAGTTTTTCACACCAATGATAATCCGTTTTGCTTATCTACGGCTAGATAGCCATGGCACCATCACCAACCTCATCCTGAATGATCAAACCGTTCTCGCAATATGGTCGGCATTCATTCTCAATAAAACCCTCAACCTCTTTAGCTATATGGAAGGGATACAAGACATGTAAATTCGGGCCAGCATCCAAAGTAAAACAAATTGGTAAACCTGTTTCTTCTCGGAAAGAACGGACTTTATCAATCAGTATTAGTGAATTCGCTTGCATTAATATATAACTCGGCTTCGATGTCATCATCAAAGCATGCAAGGTTAAAGCTTCTTCCTCCACAATCTCGATAAATTTGGCCATATCGCCTTTAGCCATAGCTTCCATCAAAGACTTTAGATTGCTCCTTGCTTGACTAAAACGGACTTCTGCAAATGGATTATCTTCCATCAACTGATGCCCAGCTGAACTACTAACCGATTTTTCTTTTGCTGAAGCAATTAAAATAGAATTCTTAAAAGTATGAAAAATAGGGTCTACGCGTGAACCAACTGGATTAGCTACATTATTACTTGTACCTTCTATCTCTGGGTGTTCTCCCCAAATAGCCAATTTAGGATAAACGGAACGGCAAGCTGAGCCACTTGCTAATCGCGATAAAAACGATGCCTTATAAAAAAAATCTTCATCAGCACCCAAAGTATTAAACACTTTCTTTTCTATCGAACATAAACAAAGGGCTAAGGCCGACATAGCCGAGGCTGAAGAAGCTATTCCTGCTGAATGAGGAAAAGAATTATCCGAATGAATTTCTAAATCAACATTCTCTAAAAACGGGTAAATGTCATTAATGCTTTCAATGTATCGTTTAATTCGTTGTTCAAACTGTTCATTCCGTTCCCCTTCGAAATACAAAGTAACAGCACCATTGCCCGAACTGTATTTAATTCGCATATTAGTATGCGCATTTTTCAGGGTAAAACTAATTGAGGGATTACTGGGCAATTGGCGTCCATATTTCCCCCAATATTTTACTAATGCTATATTCGAAGGACTGCGCCATGCAACTTCTCCATCTAAAGTATTAACGGCATTCGCCCAGTGCAGTGGAATCCAATTTTTCTTTACTTCCATAACAATTTATCATATGTAAAAATCGTATTAAAACCTTTGCTTTCAAAATAATCTCTCACATAGTCTTCATCATACTCTGTAAGCGCTAACATAAAATCTCCGCCCCAAGCACCAAGCGATTTACAAACCCCTTTAAAATCAACAAAACTCGATTTTTGAATATTTTCAAGCTCAAGCGTTGCGCTCATCAAGTTTTCATGTTCTTCAATGATATGCATAGCTTCCGATATACTTGTGGTTTGCACCAAAGCATCTGTCAATTGGTTGACTTTGGTCACAATAGATTGGGTATTTGATAAACTTTTGTAATGCTTGATGGCCTCTCTAGAATTCTTTTTCTGATTCAAATAAATAAAAAAAGCTCCACGCGTCCAGGCCATTGAGAGCTCAACTCGCTTTACAAGCTTCTCCTTACTGAAATTTTGATAAACTATTGGGCCATCGCTACTGGCACAAGCAATATCGTATCCACTTCCTCCGAATGTTTTATCCAATAGTTCAAACGGATCAATGCTCGCCCACTGCGCCAACAAACTAATCAAGGTGCTACTACTTCCCAAGCCCCATTTCTGAGGGAACTCAAGGATGGTAGTGAAAGCCAAATTTTGCTCAAAGAATACATCTGAATTCAATGCCTCCACTGCTCGTAGAATTTCTTGTAAACGGACATACTCCTTTAATGCATAGTCATTGGATGGAAGATGTGCATTCATCCAAACATTTCCTTGAAAATCAAAACTTTGCCAAGTTATTTGGTGAGGTGAATTGTTTGCATTGCTTACCTCTAAACTTTGCCCATAACGAGTGGGAAATGCTAGTGCCTTTGCACCGTCTAAAACGGCATATTCGCCTGTAAGCATGAGTTTACCATGAGCATAAAAGCGTTGAGAACTCATGATTGAAATTAAGCGGTGCGAATTAATTGCAAATATTCGCGGACTGCACTGAAAGAAACGACCCTATCCTTGAAGTAAACCAAAGCTTTTTCAATTTCTTCCTCGGTGGCATGGAAATGGCTCAAGATATTATTCAAATGCATCTTCATATGCCCTGCTTGTATACCTGTTGTAGTTAAAGATTTTACAGCAGCAAAGTTTTGCGCTAATCCAACTACTGCGACAATCTGCATTAGCTCATGTGCTTTAGGATTACCCATTAACTCCATCGATTTTTTTGCTAAAGGGTGAAGTCCGGTGAGACCACCAACTGTTCCCAAAGCTAAAGGAACCTCAATATAAAACCTGAACACATCGTTTTCAATCGTGCAATGTGTTAAACTCTTATATTGCCCATCCTTCGACGCATAGGTATGCGCACAAGCTTCTACTGCACGGAAATCATTACCCGTGGCAATGACTACTGCATCTATACCGTTCATGATGCCTTTATTATGCGTAGTTGCTCGGTAAGGATCAATCTCAGCGATTCGAACCGCCGTAGCAAATTTCTCAGCAAACTCTTCGGGTTTCATCGAACCATCATTAAAATAACCTAGCTGATCCACAGGACAACTAACCTCAGCTCGAACTACACAATCCGGTGTGAAATTGGAAAGAATAGACATCACTACAGTAACATCTTTTTCTTTCAAAGCAAATTCGGGAGACAACTGGATTTCTTCGACCAAGATTTTAGCAAAATCCTCAAGACATGAATTAATAAAATTCGCGCCCATCGAATCTACCGTTTCGAAACTACACTTCAACTGATAAAGGCTATCCTCTTTTTTAGTTAAATCCAAAAGCTCAATATCAATGACACCACCACCTCTCTTTTCCATATTGGCAGTAAGATCCTTAACGCCTTCAATAAGCTTAGATTTTAACTGGGGAAAGAAAGATTTTAATTTAACTCCGTCACCACGGTACTTAAAATGCACATGACCCAGTTTGACCGAATCTATAACCTCTGCCTTAAATCCCCCTTTATCATACCAAAACTTAGCAGCATTCGCGCAGGCAGCTACCACTGAGCTCTCCTCTGTTACCATTGGTACTGCGTAATCTTTTCCGTTAATAAGAAAATTAGGTGCTATTCCAAAAGGCATATGAAAATTGGATACGGTATTTTCACTAAAACCCTCAAAAACCTTCTGCTCTTCTACATTGTCATGCCAAAAGCTTGCAAAATCCTTTACAACCTCTATAGGATTGGAATAAAGGAAATTTTGGGCCAACCACTGAATCTTCTCAGTCTTACTTAACTTGGAAAAACCCGATATTTTTTTTCCGCTTTGCATAGTACAAAAATAATAATTTTTTCTAGCGCTACCGTAAGTAACATCAATTTAACCGAATATGGGGTTTAATTGTTCGTAGCTATTTGTTTATAAATGTAAAACTTTCGATGAAATCATGACCTTTCTTCCAATTGCCGTCCTCTTCATTGGTTAGAACACCCAATTGGTATAGTCGATTACCTTTTAAAAAAAGTTTGTAATGAATTTGCAAACCTTCATTATTATTACCAATTACTTCAACTCCCGAAACTCCCATAAATTCAATACGTTCATCGAAATTAATTTGTGTAACATTCAAGCTTTTTAAAGCACCTTCTTTCGCACCATCAATAAATGCGTAGGGGTCTTTGATATATTGTTCATCTACTGGATAGTCTGAATAGGTGAGCATTTGCGCATGCGTGGTGGATAACTCTAATAGGAAGGTATACAACTCGACTTGCCCAAGCGCAGTTTGAAAAGTATCTACATCAATCGTAGGCTGCTCTGTAAATTCCACAGAAAATCCGCCAGCGTAATCAATAAAGGTATAATCTTCCTGACAAGCAAACCATAAAATAATAGACGCAAAGAAAAGATAACTGATAGCGCGCATCTTCCTACTTCGTTAAGCTTCTGAATACAGCGGGTGGAACAAATTTACTCACGTCACCATTCCCTTTGATAATTTCTCGAACAATTGTAGATGATATCGAACCAAGCTCCGGTTTAGATAAGATAAGGATTGTCTCGAGATTTTCATCCATTGCATTGTTTAGATGTGCAATGGTCTTTTCATATTCAAAATCTGCAGCAGAACGAATTCCCCGTAAAATATATCGAGCATTTTTACGCTTGCAATAATTAATGGTAAGTCCCTCGTAGCTATCGATTTCAATAGATGCTTCATTGCCAAAACTTTCTTTCAACCATTGTAATCGAGTTTCTAAGTCATATAGATACTTTTTTTGAGTGTTAACTCCTACGGCAATAATAATCTTATCAAACAAAGGAATAGCGCGTTTTACAATGTCTACGTGCCCAACGGTTATCGGGTCAAATGAACCTGGGAATACTGCAATTTTAGTCATCAATCTCTTTTTTTTCCTTCGTTAGTAAAAATACTAAAAATGGTCTGACCATATTTTTTTTGCTTGATATAATGCGGATGATTTTTAAAATTATGTTGTGGATTATGTTCTAGTATAAACCACCCCTCACCTTCAATCAAGCTATTTTCAAAAATTAAATCAGGGATATCGGCAAGATTGGGCAAAGGATAAGGTGGTCCTGCAAAAATCAAATCAAACGTCCTATTCGCCATCGGCAGATATTTGAATATATCCATTGGCATAACCCGCATACCTTCAATTCCCAATTGTATTATGGTTTTTTCGATAAACTTTACGCATTTGGGAAACTGCTCGACCAAAGTAATATCTTGACATCCTCTTGATGCCATTTCAAAAGACAACTGCCCCGTTCCCCCGAATAAATCAAGAAAAGCAATATTATCGAAATTGTAATAATTCTCGAGCATATTGAATAAGGCTTCCTTGGCGATATTAGTGGTTGGCCGAGTGGGAGAAAACTCAGGTACCTTTAACACGCGACCTCCAAATTTTCCAGCAATTATCCTCATAACAATTTACTGTAATGATGCACAAAGTAATGTTCAGGCATAGAAGCAACATCTGTTGCATAATTTACCTTATTGGTTCTAGGTAAGGGTTTTAAATTTTTAATATACTCTTTAAGTTCACTCATAATAGATGAATCTTCTGGTAGTAAACCACTATAGTATACAAGGGATCTATCGGGATGGAGCTTTTGGTCATTCATCACATGTAAAAGGTGATAAATCACATCTTCAGCAGTAATGAAGTCGAATGAATTAAAAAAAATCAGTTTTTTATTTTCAAATCGATAGACTAAAATCTCTTCGGCATTAAAATGAACAGCAAATAAAGCATCCAATTGATTTAACTTCGAGAAATAATTGAGCAAACTAGCTGCAGTTAAATCATAACTAACATTCATAAAGTGCTTACTCAATGCATCCTTTAAGTTTTTTGGTAAAGCATAAACTACTTGATAGTCAATGGACAGCAAACGTTCATGGCAGAATTCAAATTGTCCACTTGGAATATGATGCACTAATTGCAAGGCATCCTTGCTCGATTCCATTTGAAATAAAGAATTGGGCACCAGTGTCATTAAAGAGGTATCTAAAAGACAAATAAGCTTTTCAAATGAATAGGCCAGCACAGTTTCCTCTTTAAACAAACGCTCAAAATCGCTAGCAGCCATGTCATTAAGTGGCGTACCCAAATCAACAATTCGAGTGGCTAAAACTCGATTATCCTTTTCGTGAAAAACAGAAAAGGACAAACTATGTTTGCCCCATTCCGTTATTAATATACTTTCCCTGCTTTGGGATGGATTTGAAAATACCAATCTTCCTCTTCTTTACTCCCAATTACCTTTATCAGTAGCCTCATATACTGAACCCATTACTAAATCTTCCTTAAGACCCCAGTATTCTTGCTTTAAACCTTTGAGATATTTTTGCTTCGGGGCAATAAGCTCATATACTGGAACTTCTACTCGCTGTAGTTTCAAAATGGCTGCTTGTAAATCAAACTCCTCACCTGTAAATGGTATTCTACGTAAGGAATCTAAATTTGCTGTGGCTAGCAACTCGATATCATCTTTGATATAATATTTTACCGTATCGTAAGTCGTAACGATAGTTGTATCATCAGGATTACCTTTAATAATAACTTCAGTAATCAAATCATTTTTAATACTCTTGATTAAATCATCAAAATTGCCAGCATACTCTCCGTTCGCTTTCAAGTAATAGCCTTGAGCAATACGAACATCTTCCATTCGCTCTGTCGTTTTTTTGAATCTTTTATTGTAGTCAGCTTCGAATTGAACGGGGTCTTGAATAATTTTATATAACCAAAAACCCAAACCAGCAACAACTAACCAAAGTGCAGCAGCTACAATAATTTTACTTTTATTCATATGAAATAGTCTTAATCGTTTTAGTATTTACGCACAAAATAAAAACATTTTAAGAATTTATAAACCATAATTAAAAGTAATTATTCATGACAAGGTTAAATGTACGCTTAAAAATAGCGCATTCATTCAGTTAATTACCCATCCAATAAGTTAGGACATTATAACAAAACAAGATACAAATGATTAGTATTCAATCACTTCATTCATTGCTAAAATTTTTTAATTTCCAAAATTGAAGGAAAAAATAAACAGTAGCAAATAAGTTTTGTTTACTTTGCAGTTCTCCATTTAATGAAAGATTTAAGCTACAGTTATAAAGCAATTCTCGGTATTGCCTTTCCTTTAATGGTAAGTAATTTCTTTTTTACCCTGATTGCAGTTACGGACATTGGTTTCATGCGTGAAATCGGTGTTACTGAGCAAGCAGCCATCGGATATATATCTCTACTCTACCTATTTTTTTTCATGGCTGGATTTAGTTATACGCGAGGTGCTCAAATCTTAATCGCTCAAAAAGATGGAAAAAACAAACATAAAGCTATCGGACTAATCTTAGACAACATGCTTGTTGTATTGATGGCTGTAGCTACATTTTTGTGGTTAGTGTTATTCTTCTTTGGGCGAAGTATTTTAGAATCTATTCTTGCCGATCCTGCTGTTATTGAAGCTTCATATGATTACCTGAACATCAGAAAGTGGGGTTTCTTTGCTAGTTTTTTTGGTAGCGCTCTCATCGCCTATTATTCGGGGATAGGTCGTACTAAAATCTTGGCTGTTGCAATCGTCACAATGTCTGCTAGCAACATATTTCTTAATTGGGTACTCATTTTTGGACATTTTGGCTTTCCTGCCCTTGGTATAAAAGGAGCTGCCTATGCAAGTAATTTCGCAGAATTTCTATCTATGGGTATCATGTTAGCTGGTGTGGGTGTTTTAAACTTGCGTAAGAAAAATCACTTGTTTTTCTTCAAAGCCATTAAAAAAGATGTCATCTACAAAATCACTAATTTATCTTTTCCTTTAGTTGTTCAAACGCTCATCGGGCTGGCTGCATGGGTTATCTTTTTTACTCTAATAGAAAAACTTGGCAAGGAAGAGTTGGCTATATCAAACAATGTAAAGCAAATCTATACCTTACTCGGCATTCCGACTTATGCTTTAGCATCAAGCACAAATACGGTAATAGGTAATTTGGTTGGGCAAGGGAAAGTCAATGAAATTATTCCAACCTTAAAGCGAATTATATTGATTAGCAGTGTATGCATCTTACTTTTTACGCTGCCTACATTTGTTTATCCGCAGTTTTTCCTTAGTCTTATATCCGAAAAAGGATTAGTAAGTCAATCTATTGGGCCACTTTACGTAACACTAGTCGCCTTACAACTTTATGGTTTTTCCACTATTCTGTTTAATACTATCGCTAGTATAGGTGCAAGTTTACACAGTCTAATCGTAGAAACTATAACCATAGTCCTTTACCTCGTTTTCATTTACATCATATTTTATCTGCGCGACTCAACGCTCTCAGAGGCTTGGACGACAGAATGGTTTTACTGGGGGTCACTGGCTAGTCTATCCTTACTTTATTTGAGATTTTATAATTGGAAGAAAGACCTCAATAATCAAAATCCTCGTCCATAGGATACTTTTCAAAAAATGGTCGTTCATCTTCTGTGAATAACTCCTGAGGTTTAACGTAGTTTCGATACACATATAAAGCTAGAGTCACTCCTACTATTGCACCTGCCAAGTGCCCATCCCAACTAACATTTGGTAGAACTGTAAAGGGTGTAATTCCCCACACCATGCCACCGTACATTAAAATGATAAAAAAAGAAAGTGCCATAGAGCTTCTATTCCTCTCCCGAATACTCGAAACAAACAAAAAGAAGGCAACAGCGTAAATCAAGCCGCTAGCACCAATATGATTAGTGCCTGCCCGGCCAATTACCCATAGTAAACTTCCAGAACCTAAATACAAAATGATGAAATACCTTAGGCTACGATTGGGATGAAAAACAAACAATCCGGTAAACAAAACTATAGCGCTAGACGCATTTGAGAGTAGGTGATTCCAATCGCCATGTAAAAAAGGAAAACTTAGCACGCCAAATAGCCCTTCAATGGTTTTTGGTTTCAGACCATAATTCTCTAACTGAAGCTTAAATATATTGTCAATAAGCTCTACCAGAAACCAAACTAAAACAATTGAGATAGCCAATTTCAACTTGAAATAAAATGATTCTCGTTCTTTTAAAATCTTGATATTTGAACTTATATTAGCCATCGTTATTTCTCCGTATCAAAAATCTTACCCTTGAATATTTTTCGCTTTATTGTTACTTTTTTGCTGACAATCTGTCTAATGATTGCCTTAAACATACGTCTAGCTGGCAAACCAGCTTTTGGTAAGTTACTTAATCCTTTCTCAGGATTTTATCACTTGGGTGAAAATACAAATAATCTTCACATACCTGAGGATATCATCGCTGAAGGCCTAGCTGAAGAAGTTACTGTATACTTCGACGAACGTCGAATTCCGCACATTTTCGCCCAAAATGAAAAGGATCTTTATTTTGCACAAGGATACATTGTAGCTAGTTTACGTCTGTGGCAAATGGAGTTTCAGGTTCTTGCAGCCGAAGGAAGGATTTCAGAACTTCTTGGTGCCGGCGACAATAATCAATTTATAAATTTTGATATTCAGCAGCGGAGAATAGGTTTAAAGTATGGTGCCGAACAAAAACTTGCTCTCATAGAATCTGATCCTTTTTCTAAGGAAATAATGGAAAGCTTCGCAAATGGAGTGAATGCCTATATGGCCAGTTTGAAGAATAAAGATCTACCTATTGAATATCAACTTATAGGCTACAAACCTGAACCTTGGAACGCGTACAAAACTGCATTGTTACTGATGAACATGAGTAATGTGCTTACCTCAACGGAGTATGACATCGAGCACAGTAATTTTGCCATTAAGTATGGTAAAGAACTCTTTGATTCTTTATTCCGAAATTATGACGATGTTATTGACCCTATATTCCCTACTCCAGCAGATGGATGGCAAAGTACTCTCGCCATAGACAGTAGTTTTAAGCTAGGTACACTTCCTCGAAATGATTCAAATATCGAAGATTTAGGTGCTTTATATACAAAAAATGATGTACAAATCGGAAGTAATAACTGGGCCATAGATGGAGAAAAAACTAGTTCAGGTTATCCAATGTTAGCCAACGATCCACACTTAAAATTATCCTTCCCTTCGGTATGGATTGAAATGCATTTAAACACACCTGACCTAAATACCTATGGAGTTGTGTTTCCTGGCGCTCCCGGCATCATAATCGGATTTAACGATTACATCGGATGGGGAGTTACAAATGCTGGAAGAGATGTGAAAGACTGGTATAGTATTGAATTCAAAGATGATGGCAAGGACTACTATAAATGGAAGGATGATTGGAAAGCAACAACTAAGATCTATGAAGCCTTCAAAGTAAAAGGTGGCGAAACAGTGTACGACACCATTATTCATACGCATCTAGGGCCAGTTGTGTATGAAAACTTCCCGACACAAGATGGTCAAAAGAATTTCGCTTTACAATGGATGGCACACAGAGGCAGTAAGGAATATCAAACCTTCTATGAGCTCAATCGAGCGAAGAATTATGACGATTATATAGCGGCATTAAGCCACTACTCCTGTCCTGCTCAAAATTTCATTTTTGCATCAGTTGACGGCGATATTGCTATTCGACAACAAGGTGAATTTCCAGTACTTGAATCCGAAGAAGGTATTTTCTTTCTGGACGGATCTAAAAAAGAGGCTTGGAGTGAGTTTATTCCATTCGAAGACATTCCGACAATGAAAAACCCGCAAAGGCATTTTGTAAGCAGCGCCAATCAGCATGTAGCAGATACTAGCTATCCTTACTTTACACACGGTGTTTTTGAATACTATAGAAACCGAGTAATTAATGAAGAACTAAGTCAAATGTATGATGCGGACATCGACGATTTCAAAGCGCTTCATTTTAATGAGTTCAATTTAATGGCGGCTGAAGCTCTGCCTATTATGCTGTCTTATCTGGAAATAGAAACACTTGACAATCATGGAAAAGAAATATTTGAAACACTAAGCTCTTGGGATTATACGAATAACTCATCTAGTAAGGCTGCAACCTACTTTCAATTATTCCATGAAAATTACTACACATTATTATGGGATGAATTTGTAGAGCCTGAAGTTCCTGGAGGTTGGGATCCATTTCAATGGAAAGATGGCTGGAAAGCCCCGAATGAATACCAAACCTTTCGCCTATTGGCAGACAGTATCGATCACCGCTTTATTGATAATGAAGCCACTGAAAAAATAGAAACGAGCAAAGACCTACTTAATTTAGCTTTTCACCAAACTTTAGAGGATCTAATGCATTTGGATGAATTAGCTTGGGGTAAATATAAAAACACCCTGATCGAGCATTTAGCAATGATTCCAGCTTTCTCGACGAATATTGATGTTGGTGGCAATTATAAAATTGTCAATGCTACAGGCAAATACCACGGGCCTAGCTGGCGTATGATTTTAGATTTTGATGGCGGCAAGATTAAAGGTTATGGTGTTTATCCTGGTGGTCAAAGTGGTAATCCTGGAAGTAAATTTTATGATAATCTCGTTAATGAATGGGCTAATGGTAATTATCACGAGTTAATTAACTCCTCTGATGCCTCAGTGTATCAAAACATTCAATATCAAACTGTACGTCTAAAGAAACCATAATATGAAAGCGATATTTGCATTTATTCTCATTGTACTTTTTGGCAGCTTAGCGTCTATTTTTCTTCCTTGGTGGGTTATTAGTATCGTTTGCTTCTTGGTAGGTATGGCTTTTTTGGACAGCGGCTGGCAAGCAATACTTATTGGATTCTTTTCGGTACTTTTAATATGGTCTGTCGCTGCCTTCTATCAAAGTTATTTCAACGATTTCATCCTCTTAGATCGAATGGGAAAGTTACTTGAAGTTCCAAGTCCTTATCTAGTTATTGTCATTACGAGTATACTTGGTGGACTTATCGGTATGCTAAGTACACTGAGTGGTTATTACCTTCAAACCATCAATGAAAAAAGAAAACCTAAAAACCAATATTACGATTAACGGTTTTCAATTTGAAGTTTTAATAGCTTAGTATAAAATCCTTCCTCCTTTTGAAGGAGTTCCTGATGTTTGCCTCGCTCAACAATTTCTCCTTGATTTAGTACCAAAATCTCATCAGCACTGCGCACTGTGCTTAGACGATGAGCAATGATAAATGTCGTACGATTCTGCATCAAATTTTCCAATGCATCTTGTACCTGCTTTTCAGATTCGGCATCTAATGAACTTGTAGCCTCATCAAGAACGAGAATACTCGGATTTTTCAATATGGCTCGAGCAATAGCGACCCGTTGTTTTTGTCCCCCTGATAGTTGCACTCCACGTTCGCCTACCAGCGTATCAAACTGTTCTGGAAAAGCTTCAATAAAATCGAGCGCATTCGCTTGTTTCGCTGCAGCACGAATTTCTTCCAAAGTGGCATCCAATTTACCGTAACGAATATTTTCCAAGATACTTCCACCGAAAAGAATGACTTCCTGGGGAACAATACCAATAATTTTACGCAAAGATTTAATTTCAAAATCATTTACGGGCTGTCGATCGATGCTGATCTCACCATCTTGCAGCTTATAGAACCTACTTAATAACTTTACTATGGTAGACTTACCTGAACCACTACTCCCAACTAAGGCTATTTTTTGACCTTTCAGTACTTCGAAGCTAACATCTTTTAAAACCTGAATATCCGGTCGGGTAGGATAAGCAAAGTTTACTTTTTTAAATCGAATTGTTTTATTGAAGGATATCTCTGCTATTTCACCATCAATAATATCCAATTCTTGCTCCTCATCTAAAATCTCTTTAACACGCTCTGTCGCGCCTAAAGCACCTAACAATTCAGTGTACTGATTGCCTAAACCGGCAATTGAGCCACCAATAACCATAGCATAAAAAATAAAAGCTGTGAGTTCTTCTACATCAATTGACCCATTGTATACCTGAATGCCGCCCATCCATAAAATGAAAAACAAGGCACCGAACAAACCTGTTATAATGAAAGTAAAAAAAACACCTTTAGCTCTTGCATATTTTAGTGCTATTTGGACTAATTCCATCATTTTTCCTTCGTAACGACTTAATTCAAAACGCTCATTAACATAGGCCTTTACGGATTGAAAAGATTGAAAGGTTTCATCGACAATCACATTGGTTTGTGCAAGATATTCTTGTCTTTCTTTAGCCAGGCGTTTAATGTATCGTCCAAAAATTATTGCAAGAATAATAACTGCTGGAAACACTGCAAGCATGACCAATGTAAGCTTTACGGAGTATATTAAAAGTAATATAACGCCAACAACAAATACGATGATTTGACGAAGAAATTCAGGTAATGTAATAGAAAATGCTTGTTGCAACTTTTCGACATCTGTGGAAAGTCGGCTGACAACATCTCCTACTCGATTCTTCTCAAAAAACGCCATCTCTTGGGCAAGCAATTTGTTATATAAATCCACACGTATTTGCGCCAAACTGTTTTCGGTAACTACTGCGAAAACATTGACTCTTAAAAAGGAAAGCATACCTTGAGCCAACAATATTATCAAGAATAACCATCCATATTGATAGATATCCATGTGTATATTTAAGTATGGGATTAGTGTATTGCCTTTCGCTGCTTTAAGCATTTGACCAACTGCCGCAGGAACTATCATGAAAATTAAACTGGTAAGGGAAAGAAAAATTAAGCCTAAAATAAAATAGCCTTTGTAAGGCTTAATATAGCGAAACAAATCTCTTGCTGCCCTCAATTGCTTTTTACTCGCTTTTTTGGGATTATTTGTTTCTTCCATACCTTAGAATAAACTGGTCATGTCATCTACACCCAAGTATCGCTGCGCGATAAAGCCTTCTGCATACTTTACTCCGGCAAGTTGACCTAGATCTTGAAACCTTGCTTTTAAAAAATCAAGAAATTCTGGTGAACTAATAAAAGTATCTTTCTCTTTGGATTTAGGATCAAAAAATTGCGACTTGTAAGCTAATATCGCTTGCATTTTGACTTCGAAATGCTCACTGATGTCAACGACAAAATCAGGTTTAAGATATTTTGCCTGAATATAATGATACACATTGCGCGGACGCCAAGCTTCCTGTTCTTTACCATTATGCAAAGTGGAAATCTTTGACAAACCCGACATAAACGCGGCATCACTTGCTAACATAGCTGCTTTTCCATGATCAGGATGCCTATCGTCAGGTGCGTTAATCAATAAAATATCGGGCTTATATTTTCTTATTGAAGTAATAAGCTTCAGTTGATGTTCTCTATCGTTCGTGAAGAAACCATCCTCCATTTCCAGATTTTCACGAACAGCTAGTTTTAAAATTTTTGCCGCTTCATGTGCTTCCTGAATGCGTAATTCTGGTGTGCCTCGTGTACCTAATTGCCCCGAAGTTAAATCTACTATACCCGTAGCTTTTCCTGCCAAGGCATGCTTGTATAAAGTACCTCCACAAGAAAGTTCTACATCATCTGGATGAGCACCTATAGCTAGTATGTCAAGTTTAATACTCATTTATTCAGCGAGCAATTTATCAATTGCTTTTCTAACTTTCCCCGAATTTGGATTAGTAAAAGTATAGAAATAATCTACCACTTTTCCCTCCTTATTCACTAAGTATTTATGGAAATTCCATTTGGGTGTGCTGTTAACCTGTCCATTTAAATCTTTGTTTGACAGGTATTGAAAAAGTGGATCAGCACTTTCACCTTTCACATCAATTTTATCAAACATTTTAAAGGTTACACCATAATTAAGTTCACAAAACTCACTGAGCTGCTCACCTTCCAGTGGTTCTTGATTTTGAAATTGATTACTTGGGAAACCTAAGATTTCAAAATCCTTATCCTTGTATTCCTGATATAAGGCCTCCAAGTCTTTAAATTGTGGCGTAAAGCCACATTTAGAGGCCGTATTCACAATAAGTAAGACTTTACCTTGGTATTGACTCAAGGGTTGTTCCTTTCCGCCAATCTCCTTAACTACCGCATCATGTACACTTTCCATATCGTTTTATATACCTTAAAACTGCAAATAATGAATCTGCTAATTTAATTTAAAAATTCCCTTAGACCTTCGATCATATTGAAAGGCGTCTTGGTAGCTGCTCCTTGAATCATCCAATCGGGAACACTTCCTCCTGGATCAGTTTGATATTCCAAGGTAACTTTCACTCCTTGAGTAGATTTAACAATTTCCCAAAAACCGAAATAAATTGGAATTCGAGTGGCGCTTTCTTTGACTTCTATAAAGTTTGACTTATTCGTCATATCAATTTTAACACCATTAGGAATTGGAATCTTTTTCAGTTGTATTACTAAATCACGATCAGCGGCCGGCCATGGTGAATCGAAGAGACCATAATATATTAACTCATTTGAGCCTGTTCTCTTCAGTACTTCAATTTTAGCACAATCAGGTACGTATGCAGTATAATTTTTGACTTCAAAAATTGCTTCAACAACATCCTCAAATGGTGCATCAATAAATGCGGTAACTTTTGAGGCAGGCATCCGATATTCTTCCGTCTTTTTAACATAAACTTTAATGCCGTTTTTATCTTTAGATAACTCCCAAGACTGCGCCTGAAGACCAAACAAAACAAAAAGCATTATCAACAATGTTCCCAATCTCTTCATAACTATTATTTTCTCTAATTCTTAACTAAGATTATACCAGTTTTAAATAATTTCTTTCTCTGCCAAGAAACGCTCAGCTTCAAGGGCCGCCATACAGCCTGTTCCAGCTGCAGTAACAGCCTGTCGAAACACACTGTCTTGTAAATCTCCACAAGCGAATACTCCTTCTATGTTAGTTTGCGTCGAATCAGCTTTGGTTTTTACATATCCTACATCGTCCATTTCGAGATAGTCCTTAAACACGTCTGAATTCGGTTTATGGCCAATAGCCACAAAAAATCCTTTCACAGGAATTTCCGTTTTTTCACCCGTTTTATTATTAACTATTCGTACACCTTCTACTTCATCTTTACCTAGCACCTCGTCCGTTTCAGTGTTCCAGTACACTTCGATGTTTGCGGTTTTCAAAACACGGTTTTGCATGATTTTAGATGCACGCATTTCGTCTCGACGAACAAACATATGCACTTTAGTACAAAGTTTTGATAAGTAAAGAGCTTCTTCCGCTGCCGTATCGCCAGCACCCACAATAGCCACCTCTGTATTCTTGTAAAAGAAACCATCACAAACGGCACAGGCTGAAACACCTCGTCCATTTAATCGTTTTTCCGACTCTAAACCCAACCATTTCGCTGAAGCACCCGTTGCCAATATGACAGATTCAGCTTGTACTTGCTTATCCTCATCAATGGTTAGTGTAAATGGTCTTTTTGAGAAGTCAACCTTGGTAATCATACCATATCGAATTTCAGTTCCAAAACGCTCAGCTTGCGCCTTGAAATCATTCATCATTTGAGGTCCCATAATACCTTCAGGGTAACCCGGGTAATTCTCGACATCTGTTGTCTGCATTAATTGACCGCCTGGTTCCAAGCCCATATACATCACTGGCTTCATATTCGCTCTTGCTGCATAAATAGCCGCAGTATAACCTGCGGGACCTGAGCCTACGATAATTACATTGTGTTTTTCCATTCTTCTATTTGCTTTTATTGTATTGTTATTGTTGTATAACTCGTATTGTATCCCGCCCAAATACCTACTCCTCCATTGATATTACTTTGTGCTAAAGTAGCAGATGAAAACGGAGTATCCCCTCCATCGTTGAAAACAGAGAACCAAAAGTTATAAGTATCTTCATCGATATTCTGCCATTTCAGCGTTACTTCATCGCCCACTTCAAACATACCTAACACACTTAAATCTGGATCTTCATCATTAGAGTATCCACGCAACAAAGGTAACTCAATTGTACCACTTCCTGCATAAATACCATTATCAGATAAGCCACCTCCAAAATAATCCGGAATGTAAAAAGCTGTTGTATCACTTCTTCTCGTTGCCAAAAGAACAAAAGCATCAAAATTATCAGGAACAGTAATATTCACGAATACTTCAGCAAAACCCGGATTTTCATTATTTAGTTCGTAACGTAAAAAATTGATATCCTGTTTGATTGGAATAGTTGTCGTTGCGCTTAAAATCTTATCGTCGGCTTCCACTAGAAGCTCATATGCCGCTCCCCCTGTACCAGTAATTGAGTTACTTGTATCGATGTAAAAATTCAAATTATTGACAAAATTAATAAATGCGCTATCTTCTTGACTTGAAGCGAAAGCTAACTGCTGCTCTACGCTGAGATTAGCCAGCTGATCAACAAATTGACCAAATACTCTGGGCACCCTATTGGCATCGAGAAACTGATCAAGTAAATCTTGAGGTAACTCAAACAAATTCTGCTCGACTAATTCCACACCATTCACAAAAACATTCGCCCCACGAATGGATAAGGAATCACTTATTGTTGCCTGATTGAAAGAGCCATATCCGGAAAACTGACGCGAAAGCATAACCAAAGGACCAGAACCATCATAAATCCAAGCTTCAACTACAGGGTCATTTTCCCCGGGTGGGATATCGAGAATAATATCTTTTTCACAAGAAAAAATAAGTGCTGAAACTAAAAGACTCGATATGATAAACAACAAATTTTTCATGACTAATATTTAAAGTTCCAAGTAACCGTTGGCAAAATGGGTATTAACGATACTTGTCTCGCCTGAATATTAAAATTCCCACTATTATCAAAATTGATGTCATCATAGATAAAATATGGATTCATTCGACTATACAAGTTATAAATTGAAAAATTCAAATCGGAATATCGTTTTTCATTGTCTTTCAAAATACAAGAGGCTCCTACATCCATACGATGATAAGCAGGTAAACGCAGACTATTTCTATCACCGTATTCATTTACAATCTCCCCTGAGATGATGTAGCGATTAACCACAGGAGTAGTTGTTTGACCTGATCCGTAAACGAAAGTAGCATTCAAACTCCAGCGGTCATTAATTTTATACTGAAAAACAACAGACACATCGTGACGGCGATCATAACGATTAAAGAAGGTTCGACCATTATCAATATCAGGAAAGTTTCGTGTAGTCCAAGCCAAAGTGTATCCTATCCACCCCGTTATTTTACCTTTCGCTTTTGCGGCATAAAATTCAGCACCATAAGCTTGTCCTTCTCCGAATACAAATTGATCTTCAATTTCTTCATTAGCAGTAACTACAGGTTCATTGCCATACTCTACTTGGTTCCACATTTTCTTATAATAGCCCTCAATGGAGGTCTCATACATATTGTCTTTAAAATTTCTAAACAAGCCCAAAGATACTTGAGTGCCTATTTCCGGCTTTACAACATCTGTACTAGTCACCCACAAATCCGTTGGTAAGGTAGTGGTTGACTGTGACACCAAATGAATGTATTGGTAATTTAGGTTGGCCCCTAATTTCATGGAGGTCTCGTCGTTTATCTTAAATCGAGCATTAATTCGCGGTTCAGCACCAAAATAAGTCGCATAAGAGTCAAAAGCCCCTTTTTGAATTGTATCAATTGGAATAGCACCATCAAAATATATACGCTCATTAGGTCCAGTACTTGCATATAGAGAAGCTCTAAGGCCTGTATTTATTTTTAACCAAGTGGTTATATCCACTTCATCTTGTATGAACAAAGCGAACTCATGACCATATTTTACGTCAATTTCAGAACTAAACTCTTCATCTTGAATATTTGCTTCAAAAATATAGGGAGTGAATTGGTGAAAAACATATTCATAACCTGCCTTAAATTTATTGGTTATTTTAGGGAAAAACTCAATCGAACCTTTCAATCCAAAATCCCGAATACCCGAATTTAATTCAAAACTATTATCCTGAAATCCTGCACGAATTTTCGAAACATAATCATTGAAAACAAAGGTGTTATTCATGAATAGCTTTCCATTAAACTGATGATTCCATCGAATACTTGTAGTGGCATTTCCGTAGGGCAGTTCAAATGATAAGCCACTTCCTCCACCGGAACTAAAGGCAAATCGATCTCGTCCAAAATAGGAACTAATGAACAAGCGATCTTTTTCTCCTAAGCGAAAATTCATCTTGGCATTGACATCAAAAAACCAAGGTATATTTACTGGCGTTTCTCGGTTTTTTAAAAGAGGATTCAGTAAAAAGCTTAAATAGGTAAAACGACCAGAGACAATAAAAGCAGCTTTATCCTTTACAATAGGACCTTGAGCAGTAATTCTCGAAGAAATCGCGCCTATTCCTCCTTCAAACTCATACTCCTTCATGTTACCCTCTCGCATGGTGATATCCAAAACAGAAGATATTCTTCCACCATACTCAGCAGGAATACCCCCTTTTATCAAAGTTGAACTTCGGATAGCATCAGCGTTAAATACGGAAAAAAAACCAAGAAGATGACCGGGATTGTAAACGGTTGCGTTATCCAATAAAACTAAATTCTGGGCAGGCCCACCTCCACGAACATACAAGCCAGCATCTCCCTCTCCAGCACTAGCTACGCCAGGCTTTAATTGTAAGGTTCGAAAAATGTCAGCTTCTCCGAGTAAAGCTGGTAACTCTTTTACTGTTTTGATGTCCAATTCGACGACGCTGGTTTGCGCATCGTCTACGTTCCGATCTTCTTTTTTACCCGTAACAATCACTTCATCAGTGATTACTTCGTTTTCCTTCAACTCAACATTTAATGTAATGTCCCGGTCTAACTTTATAACTTGCTCATAGTCTTGCGTACCGAGAAATGAATATACGATAGTATAGGTGCCGGGTTCAGTGGATAAAGAATAGAAACCGTAGATATTCGTTGTGGTTCCTTTAAGTAATTCCTTGATATAAACATTGGCGGCAAACAAATCTTCACCCGTATTGGCATCTTTCACATAACCACTTATCGTAAACTGTTTTTGCGCATAAGATTGTATACTTAAAGTCGACAAAACGACTAGTAAAATAAGGGAGGGAAAGCGCATTTTAAAAATTTAAGTGAAGATAGCGAATCTCTGTCGCTGTAAGAACATATAAGTATTTGAATTTGTTTATATATTTAAGTATTAACAAGATTTAATCTTGAGTTAATCAAGGAAACAAAAAAGGGTATCGAATGATACCCTTTTTTGTACTTGTAAAACGATACTACATCATACCTGGCATTCCACCGCCCATTCCTCCTGGCATTCCGCCTGGCGCCGCGCTGTTCTCTTCTGGTTTATCAACAATAACACATTCAGTAGTAAGTAACATACCTGCCACGGATGAAGCATTTTCTAGTGCCACACGTGTTACTTTAGTTGGATCAATAACACCGATCTTCTTTAAGTTGTCGTATTTATCTTCACGCGCATTATAACCAAAGTCGCCTTTTCCTTCACGTACTTTGTTTACAATAACACTTCCTTCTACACCACAGTTTTTAGCAATCTGACGCAAAGGCTCTTGAATCGCACGCTTGATGATTTCGATACCAACATTTTGATCTTCGTTATCTCCTTTCAATTTATCTAAATCACTAATTGAACGAATGTATGCAACTCCTCCACCAGGAACAATCCCTTCCTCTACTGCAGCTCTTGTTGCATGTAAAGCATCATCTACACGGTCTTTCTTTTCTTTCATTTCCACCTCACTTGGAGCACCTACATACAAAACTGCAACACCTCCAGCTAATTTAGCTAAGCGCTCTTGCAACTTTTCTCTGTCGTAGTCAGAAGTTGTCGTTTCAATTTGTGCTTTAATTTGACCAACTCGTGCTTTAATACTGTCTGCTTTTCCTGCTCCATTAACGATAACTGTGTTATCCTTATCGATAACCACCTTGTCACAAGTTCCTAGATCAGCAAGCTCAACAGCTTCCAATGTTCTACCTGTTTCTTCAGCAATTACAGCTCCACCAGTTAGAATAGCGATATCTTCAAGCATAGCTTTTCTTCTGTCGCCAAAACCAGGTGCTTTCACTGCTGCTACCTTGATAGTTCCACGTAATTTGTTTACTACTAAAGTTGTAAGCGCTTCACCCTCCAAATCTTCAGCAATAATTAGTAAACCTCTACCACTTTGAGCTACTTTTTCTAGCGTAGGTAGCAAGTCTTTCATAGAAGAAATCTTTTTATCATAAATCAATATGAAAGGATTCTCCATTTGTGTTTCCATTTTCTCTGTATCAGTAACGAAGTAAGGACTCAAATAACCTCTATCGAACTGCATACCTTCTACAGTTTCAACATAGGTTTCTGTTCCTTTCGCTTCCTCTACAGTAATAACACCCTCGTTACCAACTTTTTCCATAGCTTCAGCAATCAAGCCGCCTATAGTTTCATCATTATTGGCCGAAATTGTTCCTACCTGACGAATCTTTTCGATGTTGTTTCCAACTTCCTCACTTTGCTTTCTGATGTTTTCGATTACTACACCAACAGCCTTATCCATACCGCGCTTCAGATCAAGTGGATTAGCGCCAGCAGCTAGAGATTTTAAGCCAGGAGTTACAATAGCTTGAGCTAAAACTGTAGCTGTTGTTGTACCATCACCCGCTAAATCATTCGTTTTAGAAGCTACTTCTTTAACCATTTGAGCGCCCATATTCTCAATCGGATCTTCCAATTCGATCTCTTTTGCTACTGAAACACCATCCTTGGTAATTACAGGCGAACCAAACTTTCTATCAATAACTACATTTCTTCCTTTTGGACCTAAAGTTACTTTAACAGCGTCTGCCAATTGGTCAACACCATTTTTTAATAACTTTCTAGCTTCCGTATCAAATTTTATTGTCTTTGCCATTTTTTATACTTTTTAAATTTTTCGTAAATAGATTAAACAATTGCCATGATGTCTGATTCACGCATAATAAGATAGTCTACACCATCTACAGTAACTTCTGTGCCTGAATACTTACCATACAAAACCATATCACCAACTTTCACTTTTGGTTTCATCATCTTTTCATCTTCCTCACTTACAGACACAACTTCACCTCGTTGTGGCTTTTCCTTTGCTGAGTCTGGAATGATGATACCACTTGTTGTTTTTTGCTCCGCAGGAGCTGGAAGCACAACTACACGATTGTTTGTGCCCGCAATCGGTTTAATGTTAATCTTGCTCATAATTATATCAATTTTTGGTTTATTAAATCTTCATCTCTCCTTAAGCACTTTTTGTGCCAATGGAATAAATTGAAAGAATGTCAGTTAAGATGATACAATTTGGCAGTTATCATACTTAGTGAGGTGAAAAAATGACGTAAAGAAAGATGTAAAAGATCAATTACTTTAATTCATGTAATCGAGCGATGTATTTGCCGATAATATCAAATTCCAAATTAACTATACTACCAAGCGCTAATTCATGAAAATTAGTATGTTCATAGGTGTAAGGAATAATAGCCACTTCAAAATTGGTATTGCTCACATTAAAAACAGTAAGACTAACACCATTAATACTAATCGAACCCTTTTCAACAATCAGATTAGTTCGTGAGGCTGTATACTCAAACACAAAGCGCCAGCTACCCTCATTAAATTCCTTCAAAACACACTTACCCGTAGCGTCCACATGCCCCTGAACGATATGGCCATCCAAACGACCATTCATTACCATACATCGCTCGATATTAACTGTTGATCCTATTTGCAAAGAGGCTAAATTACTTTTCTCCAAAGTTTCTTTAATGGCTGTAACCTGATATTGATTATCCCATTGTTTGACCACGGTTAGACAAACACCATTATGTGACACACTTTGGTCAATCTTCAATTCATGCGCAAGAGATGATTGTAAAGTGAAATGAATATTCCCCTTATCTTTTTCAATAGCTTTAACTTCGGCAAGGTTTTCAATGATTCCAGTAAACATATATATTAGTTGAAATAATTATCGAGGAGCTACTGCTTATTGCGAATCAAATGAATAAATCCGCCGCCATCCTCATCTTGTGGTAAAGGTCTTTTATCCAAACTCCCATCGCTTCTTAAAACAAAATAATAGCCGCTGTATAAATAAACACCATCATTCAATTCTTTCTTCGTTTGAATGTCCGTGCCATCCCAGTTAATATTTGGATTCTCTGTGATCCAAACTAAGTTTCCCCACCTGTTATAAATTTTAATATCCACTTTGGCAACAAATCGCCATCCAGGAAAAGGAGTAAACAAGTCATTGGCGCCATCTCCATTAGGGGTAAAACTATTTGGTAAATTGTAGAAAGGGCAATTCTCAACGCATATAGTATCCCCAAATTCGCCTACATTTCCTTTCTCATCTATTGCTCGTATTAAATAACATCCTGCTAAAGTATTATTTAACTGATGTATATAAAAAGTGTCAGCAGTCGAAACAATTAAATCAAAATTCAACTGGTCTTCAGCATAGTAAATTTCATACCTTGCCGCATCATCGCCACAAGCCAAATCACTCCAAGTCAATCTGTTTTGGAAATTGTCATCTGACCAAGCTTGATTCTGTATGGTCTCGCAATCGTTAGAAACAAGTAAAACTGGAGGACAAGGCGGAACAGTGTCAATCGGAACGGCACAAACGCGCTGTGATAAATTAATCAACGGGCGCGGTAAACTTGCATTCGTATATGCTCCAGAACTTTCGATATAATAACAATAAGTAGAATCATTTATTAATCCAATATCGGTGTAATTCTGATTCGTTATAGTGGTTAAACTATCATATATACCACTCAAACTTGTACTTCTGTATATGGTATATGTTTCATTAAACCAAGGCACGTCTTCATTCCAGCTTAAGGCCAACTGTTGATCCCCAGCGCCTATCGCTAAAAAAACAGAGGATGCAATCGAAGTTTTTCCTAAAGTATCTAGTCCGTTTTCTGCATAAAATCGGACTTCATATGAATACGGATTCAATGATGTAGCTAAGGAAAGGTCAACATACGATGTATCTACTAAAGCAGCATAACTTGGCGAACTAAAGCTTTGAATGAGTTGAAGGTTAGCTCCGAATAAGTCTGGTGACTGATACAATTCAAACACGTAAGGTGGAAGGTCTAATAAGGTATCTAACAATCCTGGTCCAGCTTCTGGTTTAGTCCAGCGAATGAACATTTCACCGTTGCTTGTATCTGTCACATCTACAGATACATTTAATAAAACAGGTAAATCCAATGGCAATTCCACGCAAGCCTCATTGCTCGGAGAACTTACGATACGATTGTATACGCCACCTTGTGAGGATGTAGGATTTTTACCAAAGTGAGCTATTATTCGATAAGAATACTGATTTCCTCGATCAAGATCTTGGTCGTGATACTCATAAACTTGAATATTATCCGCTATTAATTCATATCCCGTATTATCTAGGCCTAAATCACAAATACTATAGTCCAAGCTATCACAGCCTATCTTTCGCCAAACAGAGAAATATTGAAAGTCGGGAGATGTGATACAGGAGTACGGATCATCCCAATTTAATTGAACATCATTTCCAATAATCGTAGCATTCAAGCCAGAAGGTGAAGGAGGAACTACATTAATTAACCAAGTCTCTAAGTCAGATAAAACGACTCCACTCCCATTGGGCTCATCTTCAGCTTTGAAAACTACTTGATAAAATTGCGGACGAATATGTTCGCATAGCGTGTTCCACGTAAACACCCCGACTGGATTTAATCCTGTGTCAGCCTGAAAAGTGGCTGGCGAAGGAGTGATAATGAATGGTGCACCTAAAGCAGACAGGGTAACGATTTCACCATTTGGATCTACCGCCTCAACGTTTATCGTAAAGTTTGAGCCTGCCACTACACAGGTATCTCTCAACTCAGCTATCTGAGGAGGATCGTCTAATATTGCCTCAACAATAATCTCCATATCCCTTAAGAGTGTTCCGATGCAACGCCCACCACGGAATTCTCTCACCAAAATAGCGATATTATAAATCCCTGGTTGTTGTGGCGTTGCCCAAATGATTTCACCCGTATTTTCGTTGATTGTAAAACTATTATTTGGTCCTGGCGGAAATTGGTCCGGAAAAATGTATAAAGGCACTTCTAAACCATTTGCCTCTAGAGAAGGTACCAATTTAAAATGTAGGCTATCGCCATCTGGATCGAAGGCGTTTGGATTATGGTAAAAAGTATCATTGACATTTGCATAATCAATTGGAGGATTAAGCAAGATTGGAGAAGAGTTTCCTTCAAACAATTCCGGGGGAATATACTTTAAGGTATCTTCAAAATATATGGCCACTGAAACAGATCCTGTACCACCAGATATATTCACAATATTCGCGATTCTGTTTTGGTCTGTTACTGAGATAATGTAAAAAGGAAGCGCTCCAGTATAGGTATGAATCTCACTGATATAAATATTTTGTTTAATATCATTTCCAATCAATTCGCCGTTGGGAATCCCATTAACCAAAGGACCATTCGTTCGTGTAATACTTTCAATAGTTCCGTCTCCCCAGTCTAAATCTAATGAATCCCTGTCAGCATTGGCACTAATGTCACTAATCTTTGAGTAGGTAACTACCGTAACTCGATAACTTAATGGAGAAATGTATTCATATAGCAGCTCACCAGCCCGATTATGCGTGGCATGCGCTTTCATACCAGTCAGTATAAAAATGCAAGCGAAAAAAACTCGAATCACAGGTACTGTATTCACATTCACATAACGAAAATACGAAACATCCATTGCAATACTTTTATTTTTTGTCAGCATTATATTATAATCAAAAGCCCCGTACATTCTTAAATTAAAGGAATAGGTACGGGGCTTATAAATTATTAAAGAATAGACAACTACTCGGATGTCAATTTACTTTGCATGTATAATCGATTCATCCGAGCGATATTCTCTAATGAAATCCCTTTAGGACACTCTGCTTCGCATGCACCTGTGTTGGTGCAGTTACCGAATCCTTCTTTATCCATCTGAGCAACCATGTTTTGTACTCTACGGTCACTCTCCACCTTACCTTGCGGTAACAAATCTAATTGTGAAACTTTCGCTGAAACGAACAACATGGCACTTGCGTTTTTACAAGCTGCAACGCACGCACCACAACCGATACAGGTTGCCGCGTCAAAAGCTGCATCAGCATCTGCTTTAGGAATAGGAATTGCATTGGCATCCTGCGTATTTCCGCTTGTATTCACAGAAACAAAACCACCCGCTTGAATGATGCGGTCAAAAGCACTTCTATCCACCATCAAATCCTTGATTACAGGAAAAGCACTTGCTCTCCATGGCTCAATCGTAATAGTATCGCCATCTTTAAAAGAACGCATGTGCAGCTGGCAAGTAGTTACACGGTCACCTGGGCCATGTGGTTGACCATTGATATACATTGAACACATACCACAAATTCCTTCACGACAATCGTGGTCGAAAGCAACAGGCTCTTCACCCTTTTCTACTAGCTCCATGTTCAATACGTCGATCATTTCCAGAAAGGAAGAATCAGGAGAAATATCCTTTACTTGATAATCTACCATTTTCCCTTTGTCCTTAGCACCATTTTGGCGCCACACTTTCAATGTTAAATTCATAACTCTTTATTTTAAGCTGCTTACTTACTAATTCCTAAGTTGCTAAACTTCTATTTATAACTTCTCGTTTTCAACTCCACCGCTTCGAACTTCAATTCTTCTTTATGCAAAAATGGCTCTGCATTTTCCCCTTTATATTCCCAAGCGGAAACGAAGGCAAAGTTCTCATCATCACGAAGAGCTTCACCTTCTGGCGTTTGATACTCCTCTCTAAAGTGACCACCACACGATTCATTTCTTGTAAGGGCATCAATAGCAAACAATTCGCCTAGCTCCAAGAAATCAGCCACACGACCCGCTTTCTCCAACTCCTGGTTCATTCCATTAGCATCTCCAGGAACGAATACATCTTTCCAAAACTCCTCTCGCAGTGCTCTAATTTCCGCGATAGCTTTTTTCAAACCTTGTTCATTACGCGACATCCCCACTTCATCCCACATGATTTTACCCAAACGCTTATGAAAATAATCAACAGGCTTACTTCCCTTGTTGTTCATAAACTTATTAATGCGTTCTTTTACATCGTTTTCAGCCTTATCAAACTCAGGACTATCTATTGGAATACTACCTGTTCGGATTTCATCTGCTAAGTAATCACCAATAGTATATGGCAAAACAAAATAGCCATCAGCCAAACCTTGCATCAAAGCAGAAGCACCCAATCGATTTGAACCATGATCAGAGAAATTCGCTTCACCAATGGCATACAAACCATTAACCGATGTCATAAGGTTGTAATCAACCCATACCCCACCCATGGTGTAGTGAACAGCCGGGTAAATCATCATTGGCGTTTCGTAAGGATTCTCATCGACAATCTTTTCATACATTTCGAAGAGGTTTCCATATTTCTTCTTCACCACTTCTTTCCCAAGGCGTTTCACCTCAGCCATATCGTTGACATCAATTCCTTGAACTCGGGCTTCGGTCTTACCATACCGGATAATCGCAGAGGAGAAATCTAAATAAACCGCTTCGCCCGTTTTGTTTACACCAAATCCAGCGTCACATCGCTCTTTTGCAGCTCTCGAAGCCACATCACGAGGTACCAAGTTGCCAAATGCCGGATATCTTCTTTCTAAGTAATAGTCTCTATCCTCTTCCTTAATCTCAATAGGCTTTAATGAGCCATTTCTGATTTTCTCAACATCTTCTATACGCTTAGGCACCCATATTCTACCATCGTTTCTTAGAGACTCAGACATCAGTGTAAGCTTACTTTGATGGTCTCCACTTCTCGGGATACAAGTTGGGTGAATTTGTGTGTAGCATGGATTGGCAAAATACGCACCTCGTTTATACGCTTTCCATGCGGCAGTAACATTACTTCCCATGGCATTGGTAGATAAAAAGAATACATTGCCATATCCACC
>JAFMKE010000098.1 GCA_017853115.1 Verrucomicrobiota bacterium | reverse complement strand
TCCAGAATAGCCCGTTGATTTCTTGTTACCAAATTAGCAAATAATTCCACCGAAGAATTTTTCGCGCCATCTGCAAACAATCTCAAACTTAAATCTTCGCGCGGCCCTTCAGCCAAAAATGAAAAATCTTGGATTAGTAGGCTATCCTTATTGTAAAGTAGAGGAACAGAAGCCATAACATCAAACATTCCTTTATCGACAAAAGCGTTGATGTTTGCATCCACAGCACTAAAGTTTTTATATTGAAGTGCAGGGATACTTCCTACAACCAAAACACTCCGCGTATCTGAGTTGATATTACCAGAAATCTTGCTTGGTCGCAATATCTTTAAATCGGGCAAAAGGATGGATAGTAAATCCGGATTATCTTTAATGTCCAACTCAAACTTAATCAACTGATTCTTCACATCCTGTATCTCATTAGGAATTAAGACAGAACGAAAGGTTTTTGGGATTTGGGCAAATTCAAAATTACCTTGAATTGTGGCATTGAAATCTTTATTATCTACAGTAAATACCTTTTCTTGCTTGCTCAGCATTCGACTCGAAATATTAAAGAAGCCAATATCAAAAATCTTACCCTTGCTCTCGGCTATTAAGCTATCCATGTATATATCACCAACTACGTCATTGACATTCGATGCACTAAAGTCAGCGCTTAATTTTGCTGACACGACCAAATCATCTTTCCACAAATTCAAGGCTTTTAAATCCATTCGTTTGATATCTGCATCAAATGTATACTTTGGTTTAACTTGAGTAGCGTCGATTTCACCTTGGAAATTCATCGTAACATTTTCATCATCAATGGACATATTTCCGTTAAAAAACTTGTCCTTCACTCTTCCATCTAAAATGACATTTTCATAAGAATATCCTTTAAACTCAATCTCTTCCACTACGGCAGCTAGCTCAACATCCAAGGTGTTCAATTTGAGTCCTTTGCCCTTACCTTCACCTTTCACACTGATTTTACCTAAGGTATTCTCTATTCCAAAATATTTTCCTAATTGAAACTCCTTGAGATTAAAAGTTCCAGAATAAAAAGCATTTTTTTGTTCATCGAGCTTAAAGTTTAAATCCGTATATATCGATCCCAACTCAGATTTAAGATAACCTTGAGTTACAAAGTCATTAACAAAACCATCAAACTTTCCCTGGAAAAATAATCGGCCCAACTTATCGATATTAGGTGGTAGGGGAAGTTTCGGGTAAATCGACAAGAGATCTGCATAACTCGTATTGAATCGACTGACCTTACCGCTGATAAAAGTTTCATTAATATCAGGTAAACCATTCATAGAAAAATCACCTTCAAATAGCGTAGAATTACCTGTGCGGACTTTTAAATCTTTCGAATGAAAACTTCGAACACGGCCATATATTTCACCTTGAAAATTAATTGGATAACGCAATCGAAACACATTGGGATCGATAAAAAGATTGAAATCCTTCGGATCTATTTGGCTAGCTTGCATTTGAACATCCAAACCAACATCATCGATGAAATTAGCGAATGAACCTAAATTCTCGTAAGTGAAATTGAAATCAGACTCTATTTTGCTGTTTGCAGTTGTTAAAACTAAATCCTTTAGTTCTAGCTTTTGATTACTCAAGGACACCGTATTTGTCAATTCCAGCACTTCTAATCCGCTCTTCTCTTTAAATGAAAATGCATCGACTTGAGCGAAAATACTATCTGAGGCTAACAAAAGCTCATTAGCAGAAAAATTTATGGATTGCATAGCTATACTTCTCGGATCAAAGCCACTCTGCACCTCAATAGAGTCTTTAGGGGCTGTCCATTCAAAAGCTCCATCAATAAGTCGTAGTGCTTTATTTTGGATCTGAACAGGTAAATTTATTACTGGACTTACCTTTTGAGTAGTGTAATTTGGATTAGCCAAAGTTTTTGAAAAAGCTACCTGAGGACAAAGTATATCGAATTGTTCAATATCGATTGCCTTATTGTCTAACTGGATGGCATTGAGAACCAAACGTATTTCATCGATATTCGAGTTAAATTGGGTTCCACCATACCAATCATTAAAATGTATTTCAGTTCCTTTAACTGAAACATTAGATAAGCTAATATTCCAGGGGTTCTCAACCACCTCGGCAGACTCATTGCCTAAGCCTTCCTTCTTTAGTCGAACGGCATCAATGTTGAAGAGTGAATCCTCGTATGACCTTTCAACATTCAAGTAAAATCCATTTAAATCGATAGCATGCAAACTAATCCGCTTTTCGACAAAAGAGAAATAATCGATTTTTGCCTCAGCCCGCTTCAAAAAAGCCAAGGTGTCCTGATTAAGATCTTCAACATAGAGATCCTCAATTAATACATTATTAAAAAAGTCAATTTGGACATTACCCACAGATACTGGAATGCCGATTTGTTGGCTCAATTGATTTGTTACTACATGAGCAATCCATGTTTGCACTTTAGAGGAGCGAAGTGCAACATAAAAGCCTGTTAGCAAAATCACTAGGAAGATCAATAGGATTAGTGCTATTTTTGTAAGCGATTTTAAAATTTTCTTCAGCTTCACTCAATGTGCTTAAGTTGTCACAAATATACGTATAAACATGGAAGCCAAAAGTGCTACAATACTAGCTATAGAATCATCTTGTGATGACACTTCGGCCGCCGTTATTAAAGACGGCAAAGTGCTTGCCAATATTATAGCAAGTCAAAAGATTCATACCGAATGGGGTGGAATTGTTCCTGAATTAGCTTCAAGGGCTCATCATCAGCACATCATTCCAGTTGTGGACAAAGCGCTTCAAACTGCTGGGGTGACTAAAAGGGAACTTTCGGCGATCGCATATACAGGTGGCCCTGGATTGCTCGGTTCCTTAATGGTCGGAAGCAGTTTTGCCAAGGCAATGGCTTTGTCTTTAAATATTCCTAGTATTGCTGTTCATCATATGAAGGCACATATAATGGCTCATTTTATTGACGAACCCAAACCAAACTTTCCTTTTTTGTGCCTAACTGTTTCTGGTGGGCATACCCAGATAGTGAAGGTGAACGACTATCTAGATATGGAAGTAATTGGAAGTACAATCGACGATGCGGCTGGTGAGGCATTTGATAAGTGCGCAAAGATTTTTGGTTTAACTTATCCCGGAGGCCCTTTGGTTGATAAATATGCAAAAGAAGGAAACTCATCTGCCTTTTCCTTTTCCAAACCCAAAGTTGATGGTTTATCTTTCAGCTTCAGTGGATTAAAAACATCCGTTTTGTATTTTGTGCAAAATCAAACGCAAAAAGATCCCGAATTTGTCAATAAACATTTAAATGATCTATGTGCCTCTTTACAAAAAACCATTGTAGACATCCTTATGGAAAAATTGTTACTAGCTGCTGACGAATACGACATAAAGGATATTGCAATAGCTGGTGGAGTTTCCGCAAATAGTTTGTTGCGAAGTGAGTTAGAGGCTTTACAAGATAAAGGATTTAAAACCTTCATACCTGCCTTTCAATATTGCTTGGATAATGCGGGAATGATAGCGATGACCGCTTACTTTCAGTATTTAGCTAATGATTTTGCTTCACTAGATTTCGAACCTAAAGCCCGATGGGCGATTTAATATAATTGACTCTAAATTCGATTAAATAAAACTAAGCTAAAAGCCAATGAAAAAACTGTTATTTATAATCCTGTTAACACCTATATTATTAAAGGCTCAAAGTGAAAAGGCTTTAGATTTCTATAGTAAAGGCGTTGCTAAATTTTATTCCCAAAGTTACGAGGAGGCTATAGAATTGTTTACTACAGCAATTTCCTTGGATTCGGATTTTCAGATTGCGCTGTTTAACAGAGGGCAAGCTAATGTTTATATCAAATCTTATGAGGCTGCAATTAAAGATTTTGATCAAGTGCTTGCTTTAGACAGCTCGTACATTGATGCGTATAAAGAAAAGGCGGAATGTTTGGTTAAAACAAAGGACTACGAAGGAGCTATTACCACCTTACTCAAGCAGATAGCATTCAACCCGAATGTATCTGAGCCGTATAAATTACTCGGACTTTGCTATTACTACAAAAGGAAATATACATTGGCGGAGGAATGTTACTCCAAATATTTATCTAGTAATCCGAAAGACGTTGAGGCTTGGTTTCAAAAAGGTTTGAGCAATTATTATTATGCGGATTACGAAAAAGCTATTGGAGATTTTAGCGAAGTATTTCTATTGAATGAAAATTACACATCGGCTTTGGAATGGAGAGGTATATGCCATCAAAAAGCCAACCTCATTCGAAAAGCATGCAAGGATTGGCAACTAGCAGTTGACAAAGGCTTAAGTTCCTCTCAAGAATATATTGACCGATATTGCGGTGAATCTGAGTAAGAGCGTTTTACAATTGCAGAAAGTTAGCTAGCATCTTTAAACCATCAGGAGTCAAAATAGATTCCGGATGAAACTGCACACCATGGAGAGGTAGAACATGATGTTCAATTGCCATCACTTCACCCACAGCACTTTTGCCGGTTATTTTTAGTTCACTGGGAATATCATCTAAGATCAAGGAGTGGTAGCGCATTACCTGTGTAGGAGATTCTATGTGTTGAAATAGTTTAGCTGAAGAATCTAAATCAATCTGTGAGGTTTTACCATGCATTGGCAAAGAAGCGTGCGTTAGCTTAGCTCCAAAATACTCCCCTATTGCCTGATAGCCAAGACAAATACCTAAGATTGGTAACTTATCGTGATAAAAATCAATTAATTCTAAGCACAATCCTGCGTCCTTTGGAACACCGGGTCCCGGTGAAATTACCAGCTTATCAAAAGGCATTAACTGGATTTCTTCCAAGGTAAACTCATCATTTCGAATAACCGTGCATGGTACTCCCAACTGGAGAATATAATCATAGAGATTATAAGTGAACGAATCATAATTATCAAACAACAATACCATAGCTTTAATGAGCAGCAGCTTCTTGAACAGTTTTATTCAAAAGCTCAAAGGACTCTTTAAGGTATGGGGTGAGGGTTTGAAAAATGGAAAGGCCTTCAGGGCCTAAAGATTTTACTAGTGGATAAGTAATCGATGCTTGCTTAACCGCTGATGTAAGGAATCCGGCTTGATCAACGAAATAAACCAATACACTGAAAATTAGCACCACGATAAAACTCCAGACCAAAGCACCTGCAATTTTATTGACAAAATTTAGCATGATAGCTTTCAGAATCTTCTCAGTCAGTATGGCGACTAGTTTAATAGATGCTATTACGGCGATCAATACCAAAACAAACGAGAGCACGGGCAAGATAATACTAGGTAGATTAAAATTCTTAGCTAACCAAACCGCGGCAAACGATGAAAAATTCATGGCGATAATAATACCTACGATTATAGCTATCAAGCTAAGCATGGAATATATTATCCCTTTAGTATAGCCCTTATAGAAAGCGCCAAAAACAAACAATCCGAGTAGAATATCGAGTATCATTGTAAAAGATTTTTAAGAACAGCTGAGATAGCTTGTCCATTGGATACACCAGCTAATTGCTTATTGGCTATTCCCATAAGTGGGCCCATATCTTTTTTAGTCGACATACCAGTTTTAGTGATTATCTCCTTTAAGACCACTTCAAGTTCTTCGTCAGTCAATTGTTTTGGAAGGAAACGCTCAAGTACTTCAATTTCTTCTTGTTCCTTTTGAGCCAAATCGTCCCTGTTTTCTTTACTATAAATAGCGAGTGAATCGCGTCGCTGCTTTACGAGTTTCTGCAACAATTTATTTTCCTGATCTACACTCAATTCACTGCTCGCACCTTTCTCAGTTTTTTGTACGGTAATAGCCGTCTTCACCGCTCTTAAGGTTCGCATTCCTGCAGCATCTTTCGCTTTCATGGCTTCTTTCAAAGCATCTTGTATTTTACTTTCTAAACTCATATTATTTCGACCAATTCTTTTTTAAGGTAGCAATAAAATTAGGGTCAGACCAATCTTTGCTTCCAATTTTACTATAAACGCGTGTTCCTTCCGGATTGTATATATATGTTGTAGGAAATTGAGTTACTCCTAAACCAACGATATTTTCATAACCAACAAAGTATATATTCGGATAAGCTTGCATAAAACTCTCAACTTTAGCAATAGGTTCATCGGAAACACAAAGCACTTGAATACCATCCCACACTTCATTCATTTCATTAAGTGAAGGCATCTCATGCACACAAGGGCCACACCAAGTTTGCCAAAAGTTAACAACTATCAATTTATCAGGGAAATCGTTTAAACCAATCGATTGCTTGGTATCATAATTTTGAAAAACCAGTTGTTCTTTAGCAACCTTTGGGACGATAAACTTTCGTTTAACAAAATATACTGTAAGAATAATGAATAGGGTATAAAAAACAATATTCCCAATTTTCTTGAGATCCATAAGGCTTTACTCTTCAACGACAATGAAAACATCTTCACTATCGCGCTTCATATAATATTTTTCTCTGGCGAATTTTTCTTTCTTTTCATCGGTAGAAAAGAGTTCTTCTTTCAGTTCATTCACCTCATCGATTTCTGTATTATAATAGCTCTTTTCACTTTCCAGTTCGTTAAGCTTCATAGATAATCTCCACTGATATAAGAGATTATTCGCATCAAAAAATACCATCCAAATGGCAAAAAATAAAAAAATAGCGAAATAAACATTCTTGATGTACCAAGGAAGTTCTTTGAATTTTTGAAGCCATTTTTTCATTAATACAAAAGTACATTTTTTTTTGAGTAGACGGATAAAAAGAATAAACGACAGTGAATCGAGATTCACATATCACATGAATAAGCCTACAGGCAAAAAAAAAGTCCTTGCAGTAAAACTACAAGGACTTTAAAAGGAGTTG
>JAFMKE010000097.1 GCA_017853115.1 Verrucomicrobiota bacterium | reverse complement strand
AAAGAATGACAATCAACAATTAAGGCTTTGCCATTTAACTTTATCTGGTCATTAACTGCTTGATTCAATTTCTCATGATGGGGCCAATAGTAGTTGTTTAGTATTTCCTCCCTAAGATTTGGGTTAATTTCTCTAATCAGTGAACCATCATCTAATCTTTCATAAAGTACTCCCATACCATATTGTGCCATAACCTCTTGGCTATCGTCAGAAAACCTTTCAGTGTCGCAAAATATTCTTGAGAAGTCTGCTCTGACAATTATACTATCCTCAAGGGAAAAAAGGTCATCGGTATACCAGTCTGTTAATTTGATGATTTCTTCGTCAAGAGTTTTCTTGTCTACCACATACCCCTTATCCATAGGTATCCTATCAGATGAATGAGGTATATGTAAAATCAAGTTTGTCATTTAAATTTAAAATTACTTAGAACTGAATAACTACTATTTATATTCACCCTGCTTACTTTCAAGGTCTTGCAGGGCTTTGTTGGCTTGCTTGATTTCTTCCTTCTTATTCAATTGAGCATCTTTTAAACGAACGATTTCTCCTTCAGCTTGACGAATATTTTCCTCTTCATTGGCAATGTTTACATTCTCCTTACTTATCTCCTTCGTCGTTTTGTCTACATCATTTTCAAAAGATTTCAAATCTTTTTCCAGCAGCTTGAGTTGCTCCTTTAACGCGTCTTCGTTGTGTTCGGTTATTTTCGCTTGAATTTTCGCTATCTGCGAAGCGTTTGCTTTCATTTCACCTTGCATAGACAGAATAGAAGCTTCTTTATTGGCAATCGTTCCTTCCATCTCTGCAATTGTAGTAAGCAGCTTGGCTTGTTCTTTTTCCAAGCTTTGAATGTCTTTCAACATCTTCTTATCATCGGATGTACCCAACAAATCTTTTTGGGCTTGAATACTCTTCCGCTGGTTATCCAAATCAACGTTTTCAATAGCTAAATCACCTGTAATTTTAGCCATTTCCTCTCGAGCCTTTTCAATATCACTAACAAGGGATTTATTCTCTTTTTCTTTCTCCTTGATTTGTGCTTCTAGCGCTTTCACATCAACACTAGCAATCTCCGCTTCTTTTTCATTAACCTGTTTCGTCTTAGCGGCAAGTACGTTTCGCTGGTTTTCAAGTTGACCAGCCAACATCGTTAGCGTTGATTCCGAATGCTTAATCGATTGCCTTGATTTACCAATGTTTTCATTCGCTTTCAGCTCATCTTTCTCGAGGCCGTTCAACTCTTTTTCTTTATCCTTAATTAGATTCTTTTTTGCTTTGATGAGCTCTTCGAATGCTATGAATACCGCTTTATCCGCTATGCGTTCTGTAAATTGCTTATAGGCCAAAACTTCATCGGGTGTGTTAGCCGAGGTCACCGTTTGCTGATCATGTAAATAATGTATATACATGCCCGCATCGCCCTCAAGCTCGGTAAATTTCACTATTAGATTGGTAGAACCTTGATTGACATCACTCAAAAGCAAATCATTCGCAAGATATTCACCACTTACACCTTTTACAGATTCAACTTTTGCTTTGTAATTTTTTAAATACTCCTTAAAGGCCGATTCTGCCTGATTCATCGTAAGTTCATCAAAAACAACCTTAAACACTTCTTTTTCTCCAGAAGAAAAAAGAAAGACCTCTTCGGAGGCAGGCGTATAACTTTGAGCCAATAAAACTCCTGTAAAAAAAGAGGCGGTTAAAATATATAGTTTTTTCACAGTATGGTTTGGGGTTAAGTTGGTAGTATCAGAACAGCATAAATTTAACTAAAAAAATCTTTCACGTTTTCAAAGAAACCGCGATCGCCTTTTTCATCACTTGGGGCAAAATTTTCTGAACTTCTAAATTTCTCCAGCGCTTGCTTCTCTTCTTTAGTTAAACGCTTGGGTGTATAAACAGATATATAAATCAACTCATCTCCCTTGCCATAGGCATTTACCGAAGGTAGACCTTTACCCTTCAACCGTAAGACTTTACCGCTTTGCGTACCTTCTGGAATTTTAATCTTTGCTTTGCCGCTAATAGTAGGAACCTCAACAGAAGTTCCTAAAGCAGCATCTGCAAAATTCAACCCTAGTCTATACAATACATTCTGCCCATCTCGAACCAAACTGTCATGAGGAATCTCTTCAATCAGTACAATTAAATCACCGGCAGGACCGTTCATGGGGCCTTCATTTCCCTCGCCCCTCACCTGCAATTGCATACCATCCTCAACACCAGCAGGTATATTTACAGAGACCACTCGCTCCTCGCGCTTTTGTCCATTTTCATCCGATCCGGGTGGACGAGTATCCATGCTTTGACCAGCTCCATTACAGGTTGGACAGGTTGTTGTAGTTTGCATTTGGCCCAGGATAGTGTTCGTCACTCGACGCACCGATCCGTTTCCTCCACATGTAGAACAAGTTGTGTATGAAGCTCCCGCAACATTGACCAAACGATTAATCTTTAGTTTTTTCTCAACGCCCGCTTCGATATCCGCCAGACTCAATTTAACCTTAACACGCAAATTACTTCCTTTACGTACCCTTCGACCTCCACGGCTACCACCACCGAAGAAAGAACCGAAGTCGCCACCACCCCCGAAAATATCTCCAAAATTGCTGAAAATATCTTCCATGTTCATGCCTGCCCCTCCGCCAAAACCTCCTTGACCATTCCCTACACCCGCATGACCAAAGCGATCATATTTTGCTTTTTTCTCCGCATTGCCGAGAATCTCATAAGCCTCTGCCGCTTCTTTAAACTTATCTTCTGCTTCTGTATCACCTTGATTTCTGTCCGGGTGATACTTTAAGGCCACCTTGCGGTAAGCTTTTTTAATTTCTGCTTCGGTAGCGTTCTTATCTACACCCAAAACCTCATAGTAATCTCTCTTCGCCATATCTTTATCTCCTCTCTTAGCTGCTTTTATTTTCCGACAACCACTTTCGCGTAGCGAATGATTTTATCGTTCATCGTGTATCCTTTCTCTACCTCATCAATAACCTTTCCTTTCATATCCTCACTTGGTGCAGGAATTTCTGTTATCGCCTCATGCCGTTCAGCATCAAAATCCTGCCCTTTTGATTCCATTTGCTTTAATCCGCGCTGCTGAAGAACGCTAAACATTTTATTTTTAATCAAGAGCATTCCTTCTTTTACCGAATCTACATCTTTAGCATTTTCAGCTCCAGCTATAGCACGTTCAAAATCATCAATAACAGGAATAACACTCAAAATAATGTCTTTACCCGCTGTGTTTAACAGCTCAATCCGCTCTTTAGCTGTTCGTTTTTTGTAGTTATCAAAATCCGCAAACAAACGAAGATACTTTTCCTTTTGCTCAGCCAGTTGTTGCTTCAGCTCCTCCACAGGATCTAATTCTTCCTGAACCGCCGTTTCAGTCTCTTCCACATGTTCATTTTCATTTGGTGTCAACTCTTGTTCTTCAACTGTTTCTTTATCCTTTTTCGCCATCGCTGTAATTTTTTATGCAAAGATAGCTTGACAAAAATTTTGCCACGGCATTTTTTGAGACAGATTGGCAGAAATACTTAGCAGTAGACTACAATTTGTCGGATAAGGACAAGAAAAGCAAAGGCTTTTTAAGTATGTTGTATCTTTAGCACATTAGAACATTGTTACTCCTACACTATGTCTTCATCCATTGAGAAAAACACCCAGCGAATAAAAAGCAAGGCCTACGAATTAGGCTTCGAGGCAGTTGGTATAGCGCGGGCTGAATTTTTAAACCACGAAGCCAGGAAGTTAGAGGCTTGGCTCAATCAAAATCTCCATGGTGAAATGGCCTACATGGCCAATCATTTCGACCTACGCACCGACCCAAGGAAGTTGGTGCCTGGAGCAAAATCGGTCATTTCCTTGTCCTTTAATTACTTCACTGAGAAAAAACAAACCGATCCATCGGCACCAAAAATTTCCAAGTATGCCTACGGGAAGGATTACCATAAAGTGATTCGAAAAAAATTAAAATTACTGCTTCGCTTCATTCAAGACGAGATTGGGGAAGTCGATGGCCGTGCATTTGTGGATAGTGCACCGGTTATGGAGCGTGTCTGGGCCCAAAAAAGTGGAGTGGGCTGGATAGGTAAAAACACCCTTATGCTTACCAAAGGTAAGGGCTCATACTTTTTTTTAGCCGAGCTTATTTTAGACCTTGAATTAGTGCCCGACGGACCAGTAAAAGATTACTGCGGCTCATGTACAAAATGCATTGATGCCTGCCCAACTGACGCCATTTATGCCCCATATCAAATGGATGCTAGTAAATGTATTTCCTATCTAACGATAGAATTGAAAGAGCAAATCCCAGCATCTTTTAAAAACAAAATGGAAGGCTGGATGTATGGTTGTGATATTTGTCAAGAGGTTTGTCCAATCAACGCAAGAGCGAAACATCATAATGAACCCGCTTTTGAACCCAAAAATGAATTACTCTCTAAACCTTCTGAAGAATGGGAGGAGATTACGGAAGAAATTTTTGACAAACTATTTGAAGGCAGTGCAGTAAAACGAACAAAATTTCATGGGCTGAAGCGAAACATCCAGTTTTTGAAAAAAAATTAAAGTCTTTTTATACTTGCGCCCAATGCATTCAATCGACCATCTATATTCTGATAACCCCGGTCGATTTGATGAATATTGGAAATAATACTGGTCCCCTCAGCAGACAAGGCAGCGATAAGCAAAGCTACACCCGCGCGAATATCAGGGCTACTCATTTGAATGCCTCGTAGTTTATATTTTCTATTGATTCCTATTACTGTTGCCCTGTGCGGATCACACAAAATGATTTGCGCACCCATATCTTTCAATTTATCAATGAAAAACAAACGTGCATCAAACATTTTTTGGTGTATCAAGACGCTTCCCTCCGCTTGAATCGCCGCCACGAGAATAATTGAAATCAAGTCCGGTGTAAACCCTGGCCAAGGCGCATCATAAATTGTTGGTATAGAACCATCTATCATGCGTTGAATTTCATAATGCTCTTGAGCAGGCACATAAATATCGTCGCCTCGAAACTCCATTTGAATACCCAGGCGCTTAAAAACATCGGGAATCGGACCCAGTTTATCTATTCTACAATTTTTAATCGTCAATTCAGAGGCGGTCGCTGCAGCTAATCCGATGAACGATCCCACTTCAATAAAATCAGGAAGTAGAGTATGCTCACAGCCGCCCAATTCAGTCACTCCATCTATCTCCAACAAATTACTGCCAACACCCTTAATCTTTGCGCCCATGCTATTTAGCATACCGCAGAGTTGTTGTAAATAAGGCTCACAAGCCGCATTGTAAATGGTAGTGTGTCCTTTGGCCATAACAGCCGCCATCACGACATTAGCGGTGCCTGTAACCGAAGGCTCATTCATCAACATGTAAGTGCCCTTCAAATTGTCTGCTGTAACCGTATAAAAGTTGTCTGATTGATTGTAAGTAAACTCAGCACCTAATTTTTGAAAACTTAAAAAGTGGGTGTCTAGCGGTCGTGCACCAATTTTATCACCACCAGGTTTAGGAATATAAGCCTTCTTAAAACGAGCCAATAGCGGACCCATGATCATCACCGAACCACGCAATGAACTTGCTCTTTTTTTAAAGGCATCACTATGTAAATATTCTAAGTTTACTTCATCCGCCTGAAAACTATAACTTCCCGGGCCAAGTTTTTCAACTTTCACTCCGAGTTCTTTAAGCAACTCTATTAAAAAGTTTACATCGCGTATGTCGGGCAGATTGTGCATCACTACACGCTCTGAAGTGAGCAAAGGAGCACAAAGCACCTGAAGGGCCTCGTTTTTTGCACCTTGCGGTACGATATCACCCTTTAATTTTAAACCACCTACAACTTCAAATTGATCTTTCATAGACAAGCTAAGTATTATTACATCTTAAACTTAAAAATAGTTTGGCTTCCTTTTGAGGGAAGTGCCAAATAGAAGTGGGCAATGCTTTTGTGGAGTGTAGGGAATATTGGGCAATAAGAATATGAGTAAAGCCTTACTTTTGCAGCCATATGCGCGCAGAATCGATTTTTATTCCGATTGGAGAAGGCCAACTTCATCTGAAAAGAATTTACGAAAACCCCGAGGGAAAACCGGTGTTTCTTTTGCATGGCTCCATGGAAAATGGCAAAATATTTTACTCCAAAAGTTTGAAGGGCTATGGTCCTTTTTTAGCTAAACAAGGCTATGATGTTTTTGTGTTGGATATGCAGGGAAGGGGAGAGAGCACGCCAAGAATGAATAGAAATAGTCCTTATGGTCAAGTTGATGTTATAAAAACAGACATTCCTTTATCTATGCAAAAAATAAAGGAAATCAAAGGAGATACACCCGTTTATGCCGCAGCGCATTCCTGGGGCGGTGTTTTACTGCTAGCCTACATGGTTCGATTCGAAAACAATATTCAAAATGCGATACTTTTTGGCGTGAAGCGGTGGATTACCATAAGAAATTGGGAATATTTCAAAAAGCTAAGCCTGGGGTGGTATGCTTTAGGAAAGATTTTGAATCCAATTTATGGCTACTTTCCAGCGGTTAAACTTGGAGTAGGTTCAGACAATGAACCTATCGAACACTATAAGCAAATCAACCAGTGGTTAAAGGTAAACAGCCCTTGGGTTGACAACATAGATGGCTTTGATTACGGTCGGGCTTTTGAGGAAAAGCAATTGCCTCCCTTATTATTTATTGCAGGCAAAAACGACACCTTGCTCGGTCGACCGAAAGATGTTAAACTTTTGATGGATGAAGTAAAGCGTGCCAAAAAAGACTACTGGTATTTAGCACAATCTTCTGGCAATTTGCACGATTATGGACATGTAGATATGCTCAGTCACAATGATGCTCCAAAAGATCATTTTCCGAAAATCGCTGAGTGGATGGCAAACAACTAAGGTTGTTTAATTAGTAATGTAGAATGAATAATGCATAATAACACACAACTATACGAGATTGCTTCGT
>JAFMKE010000096.1 GCA_017853115.1 Verrucomicrobiota bacterium | reverse complement strand
GCTCCGTTAATGTCTGTAAACTGAATTTGTCCTAAACTAAAATAGCGCAATGAAGCCGCTAAGGTTTGCTTTCTTTTAATGTTGTAGTATCCCACTAAATCCGCCATGTAAACATCTGTAGCGATACCTCGTAACCAAGGAACGAAAGTTAACGAAACCCCATAGTCGTGATCCATAAATGCCAATCGAGCGGGGTTAGAAAATACCGCATTGGCATCCGGGCTCAAAGCCATACCCACATCACCCATAGCGCCCGAACGGCCATCAGGGTTTACACGTAAGAAAGGAACTGCTGACGTAATAACTAACCTGCCTTGCGTATCTACTCCTTGAAACTGTGCCTTAATTGTGCTTTGAAAACCAACAGCTATCAAAACAAACGCTAATCCTATAATTTTTTTCATATCTCTTAATGGGCGATAAAATTATCGCAAAATTACTAATTTTTCAAACTCCTGAGCGCTATATCCGTTTTCGCCCTGAACATAAACCTTATAAATATAAACCCCTCGACCTATTGAATCGCCAAAATCATCTAAACCATCCCAGGTAATTTCATTCGGGTTCACTCGATAGCCATCACTGAGCACATTCTCACGAATCGTTTTAACTAAACGGCCAGAAACGGTAAATATTTGAACTTGAACATCTAAAATTTCCCCAGGTCGATTATGTTCAAAAATAAATGAGGTATTCGTCGTAAATGGATTAGGATAATTAAATACATTTTGAAGCGCCAGCTCTGCCGAACCGGCAACAATAAACTCCGTATAGCCTTCGCCCGGATTGTTATTTACATCCCAGGCCTTCACACGAACACTATATCGCCCATCTTCCAAATTATTAAAAGGATATTCAATATTGCCCTGGGTAAAATCATCCAGTTTAGCACTGTAAAAATCATTTAATAAATATTGCTGCTGTGTGTTCTCATTTAACAAGCCTATAATATCATGACCAACGCCATTGCCCACCGTGTTGATACCGCTCTCATCGCTAAGATTCACCAGCAACAAAGGATTTTCATCAGTTAAGCCTCCGAAAGCAAAGGTGCTGTCATTCATAAAAACATCGACAAGCGGCCCCTCGTCATCAGCGCTTATGCTATCCGAAGTTCCGCCGACTATAAAATCATACGAGAAACCATGCGCATCAGTAACTGAGTTAAGATCCGCAGCGTAATATGAAATTTTTCCATTCGCGAAAGCATAATTGATATCCTTCGGTACGATAAACTCGAAACTAAAACGTCCATTCACCACGCTCGCTTTACCTTTGAATAAAGCATTGTTTTGCAATTCGAAATCCGCGACTTGACTTTCTTGATCTTGCCCTTTGGTTTGGTATGTCGCCACTTTATCATAAACTGTCGGATAAACAATACCATTAAATCCTGTTTGGAGCATACCAGATGCGTTGCGCACTTCCCCTTCTATCAACACTCGGCTAAGCGCTTTTAAGGTATCAATTTGCGATATAGGCTTTCCATTAACTGCGGTAGTCACCACTTCTTGATCCGGATAGGCAAGTGTTAATGCAGGATCTCCCAACAAGACAAACTTTCGATTATTCTCACTTGGTGCTGCCCCATTCTTTGCTTCAAGTAAGATTTCTCCCACTGTTGGATTTCTTCCGAGATAATCTTGGAAAAGATAATCCAATACTCGGCTATTCATATCAAAGTTTTGAAAAGCAAAGACCAAACGAGTGGTAGTAATTAAGGCAACTGCCCCGCCTGCAGGATTCGTGATCAAAACTTCACCGGCAGAATGAGCATCTACATCATCGTAAGGACTAAAATCACAAGTTGCCGTGATAAACAAAGGGAGCTTATCTCCATTTTTAAGGTTTCGAATATCCTCAATGTTAAATACCCGTTCTTGTGCCCAATTTTTTGGTCCACCATGTCCGGTGTAATTCATCAAAAAACAACCTGTGCGCAGGCGCCGCAATATCGCATCATTTACATCCGGATAACGATCGCCCCCGGCAGCATTAACCTGTGAAAAAGCATCTAAATATATCTTCTCGATATTGTAGTAATCTATATTTTCTATCGTGCTTAAACTGGTAAGCTGTTCAACCTGTCCGAAATGCAAGTTATTATCCTCATCATCTGCCACAAAACTCAGCACATTACGCCAATCGCCCATTGTAGCTGTCGTGTTATAATTGATAATCTTGTCGACCACTCCATTCGCTTCTTCTAAGTTGTCTACGGGCAAACGGCCAATGGCAATATCCACTTTATTGGGATTAGCTAAATTGGTAATATCCACCCCTTCATTGTCATCAAGGAAAGCGATATAGTCATCAGTACAGTAAGAAGAAATAGTAGAAAAACTTTCTTGGCTTTGATAGGTCGGCACAATGTTTTCATTTCCAGCAATTCTATCCTTGTAGTCAAACGAGGCATCCCCCATTAACAAGGCATATTTTGGCGCATCAAGCACCCCGGTAGCTCGGTCGTAGAACATTTTAAGAAAATCCCTAATGGCCGTTAAATCTTGAACACCTGAAGAAAACTCATTATAAATTTGTTCCAACTCAACAACAGCCACACTTAGTCCATTATTTCTGTGGAAGTTGGCTAAGCGATCCGCAGCAGCAAACATCGACGGTACAGTAATGATAAACAGATCCAACTGAGCTAGCCCATGTAAATTTTGATTCGCAACAGGTTTGACATAGCTTGGCGTTGGGAAATCGCTACTCGCCGTATTTACCGCAACAAACTCACGCAAACTATCCGTGGCCACTGTAAAAGACAACTGCCCGCCACTTAGATTTCCATTCACTCGAAAAACTTCCGTTCCGCGGGTTATATCCCAAATCTCTGTAGCACTCGTAGCACTATTCAATTGAAACTGGGTAATATTTCCCGGACCAATGCTTTCCACAGCCCGAAACAATACCGAAGCGGCACTCAAATTTAAGCGTGCTTTAGCAATGACTTCGATATAATCCAAGAAACCCTTTGCTTGTGGATCGCTATTGTTGAATACAATTTCAAAATTATTGTTCGCGCTCAAGCTCACATTTCTTGAGTCCAAAGTGGCACTGCCACCAGCTGGATAATCACCACCAGGAGTAATCGGTACAGTCGTATTGAATAATTGCGAACCATTGTTTCTAAGGGAAAAAACCGAATTCCCCGTGTATGAATTATTGGCATAACGAATATTAACTCGAGCCAATTCCGAACTAATAATGTCAGGAATGGCAATAGAAAAGCTTTGCGAATTATTAAAGCTACTTAATTGTTCACCATACCATTCACGACCCGATCCCAGAGTGCTAGCCAGCTGGGAATAAATCAAATTGTAAAGTTCTTCTTCGAAAAAGGTTCTAAAATCGTAGCGATTCAAGGTGAGATTTGGGCCATTCAAAGAAGCTTGAGTTGTAAGCTGTAAACCATTACCCGCATTAGGAGTAAAAAAATAGCCATTCACATCACTGTAAATATTTACCGTGTGACTCCATTCACCACTTGTGGTATCATATTTCCATACATGCGGTCCTTTGCCGTAAAACAAAATGTAATCGCCATTTTCCCACAAACCATTATTGTTTTGATCAATAATTTTTATCGGAATCTCTTCTAAATCATCCGTTCGGAAAGCACTATTGGCTTCTGGTAGTATCCCCATAGCTTGTCCAAAGACACCAATTCGCGAAAAGCTCGAAACTTGAGTACTCAAATTATTCGCTTGTAAAAAGGGATAGTCAATTTTGTAAATATTGTCAGCGGCCACACTTAATTTATGCCAAGTCCCCGAGGATAGCACACTTGTGGTCTTGGTAGATTTCGTCGACTTAAATTGCATCACAGGATTTGACTGGATTTCAATAGTGAAAGCAACTAACTTTTCCACTTGACCTGTTAACGGGTTTCGACGCAAGGGAATACAGTTGACACTTAGACTACTTCGCTTTTGCGCTATGGCGACTGAGGTGGTAAACTCGACATTAGCACCTAAATCAATTTTAGCCGGCAGATTTCCGCTAAATGAGGCAAATTGTAAATTGCTAAATGAGGCACTAGCATTTGAGCTGTTAATCGGAAATTCAATATGATAGCGAGGCAGAAAACCATCCCTTTCCTCAAAATAAGCCCCATCAAAACTTTCCAGCTTTTGATTAGTAAAAGGATTGATAGCCTCTTTATCCCAAACTATTTCGACTTGTTGAATTTGGGCAAGTGCAAAATGACTGAGACTGAGTGAAAAAAAGAGTATAAACCTCAAAACACTACGCATGACGCAAATATACTTCTAGAAAAATTAACATAAGGGCTCATGTGTCAGTTCAAACGCAATTAATAAGTCTATATTGCCGATAAAAATAAATAGTTTAATAATTTTACACGCCTATCGCACGTTAGGTAAGCGATTGATAACAATGAGCCAACTTAAGCTAACACATTTCCTTCTTTACATCGGATTACTGCTACCAAGCTTAGCTCTAAGTCAGCAAGTAGAGTTTAGTCAGTTTTATGCAGCTCCACTTCACTTGAATAACGCTATGGCGGGCATATCTTATGGTCCGAGAGTAGCCATCAATTACAGAAATCAATGGCCCGAACTCGGAGATGGTCCTGGCGGAGGATTTTCCACCTACGCAATCAGTTACGATCAACATATCGAAAAATTACACGGCGGAATTGGTGTTATGATGACCTCTGACCGGATTGCCAATAATCGAATTGTACAAAATTCAATAAGTGCCATGTACTCCTTCCAGATTCGCGCAAGCAAGAAATTTGGAATTAAATTAGGCATAGGGGGTAGTTACCATCACCAATATATCAATTGGTACGATTTATTGTTTTTTGATCAGATTGACCCATTAACGGGCTTTTTCCAGAGCATAGGTGTACCGAACAATACGAATGAAATTCCGCCCGGAGATTTCAACAAGCACTTTTTCAACGCCAACGCGGGAGCAGTTTTCTTCTCGAACAGATATTACGGCGGAATTGCTGCACACAACATAGTCCCTGTAAAAGATTACTTCGGAGATGAAACGAACCGAACACGTTTAGCACTTAATGGAGGAGCTTTTTATAAGTTAGGAGGTGGCTATGAGAAAAAGTTTTGGCTTTCACCCCAAGTTCTATATGTATATCAAAACAATTTCAACCAAATTAGCGTAGGTAGCTTAATAGGTTACGATTTTTTCTATACCGGTATTTGGATGCGACATACTATGAACAATATCGATGCCGTTATTAGTGGTGTTGGATTCAAAAAAGGGATCCTGCGATTTGGGTATACCTTTGATATCAATTTATCGCCGCTTAAAGGAACTGCTGGCTCTCACGAGTTCTCTTTTGTGTTTAATTTCACGAAAGAAGAAAGTTCTTTGAATCCGAAGTCTGTGCAAGGTTTTTTATCTTGCCCATATTATTTAGATTTTTAAAAAAATGTTATAAATTAGCACACTTTCTATAAAAACAACCAGAGAATGAAAAACCAAGTTTTAATTTTGTTAAGTGTAATGAGTTTAGGCTTAATTACCTTGAGTTCTTGTAACAAAGAAAAATCCTCAACCACAGGATGGGCATACAATGATCCTGATTGGGGCGGATTTGAGGATAAGGATTATTTAGGCCAAGAAACTGGACCTGGCTTAGTACTTATTCCCGGTGGTACTTTTATGATGGGTAATACCGAGCAGGATGTGATGTATGAACACCATTCTTTTCCAAGAAGAATCACTGTTTCTTCTTTCTACATGGATGAAACTGAGGTGAGAAACCTTGATTACCGTGAATATTTATATTGGTTGAATAGAACCTTCGGAACTGATTATCCGGAAATTGTTAAAGCAGCAGAGCCAGACCAAGAAGTGTGGCGTGATGAGTTAGCCTACAATGAGCCGTATGTTGAATACTACTTCTCTCACCCTGCCTATGATGATTATCCTGTAGTTGGTGTAAGCTGGGAACAAGCAATGGATTATTGCGAGTGGAGAACAGACCGTGTGAACGAAATGATTATGGTTAGAGACGGATTTTTAGAATTGAATCCGAATCAAGTGAATGCGGACAACTTTAACACAGATGCATATTTTGCTGGACAATACGAAGGTATTGAAGGTAAGAAGCCTATGAAAAACTTGGATCCGAGCGGTGAAGAATACAGAAAAGTTGAATTTACCGATGGTATTTTGTTACCAGATTATAGACTACCAACGGAAGCTGAGTGGGAATACGCTGCTTTAGCTATGATAGGAAACTTACCACATCCTGATGAGGAGCGTGTGACTGATAGAAAAATTTATCCTTGGAATGGAACTACTACGCGTTATTACAAAGGCGGATGGCAAGGTGATTTCTTGGCTAACTTCAAAAGAGGTCGTGGTGACAACATGGGTCTTGCAGGTAACTTGAACGACAACGCATCGATCACTGCACCAGTTGACACATACATGCCTAACGACTTCGGATTATTCAACATGGCGGGGAATGTGAGTGAGTGGACGATGGATGTTTATCGTGCGCTTACATTTGAAGATGCCAATGATTTCAATACCTTCCGTGGTAATGAATTTAAAACACTCGTTTTAGATGATGAAGGAAACATAGCAGCGAAAAACGATACTACAGGTAAGTTAGAGTACCGTTTGGTAACTGATGAAGAAGTAGCTACAAGAAGAAATTATCGAACAGGTGATGTTAGAGATTACTTGGATGGAGATGAGTCTTCAATGAATGGTGAAGAGTTTATGTACCAATATGGTGTTTCTTCCTTAGTAAACGATGATAGTCGAGTATACAAAGGTGGTTCTTGGAATGATAGAGCGTTTTTCTTATCTCCTGGTTCTAGAAGATACTTAGACCAAAAAGAGTCTTCCTCTGAGATTGGTTTCCGTTGTGCAATGATTCGCGTAGGTTCGCCGAGCGGAAATGAAATCAAAGGTGGAAACAATTTCAAGCAAAAGAAAAAGTGGTAAACCCATAGAAACTTAATTCTAAAGCCTCCTGAGATTCAGGAGGCTTTTTT
>JAFMKE010000014.1 GCA_017853115.1 Verrucomicrobiota bacterium | reverse complement strand
GAAGATAAAATGTCGAGCGTGGCGGATAAAGAGTCTCTACGATTTCCAAGATTCTCGGCTCCACGTGAAAACGTTCCCGTCCTTGAGCTTACAAAAAATGTTACTTACCACGGTGGTTTTACTTTAGCCGGTTCAAAAATTATGGGATATAGTGATGGACAAACTTCTGAACTTATCATTTACAAAGACAATTCAAAAGTTAAATTATTAAGAGCACTCAAGAATTCGATTACATTCAACTTGCCTGAGAAAATTTCGAGTAGCGATGCAAAAGTATCTTTATACTTTGATGAAGATTCTATATATCATCCAAGCATCAACCTTTTCTATAACGTAGCTGATAATTCAATCAAACTAGTTCGTGGTGAAGGAAGCTTATCACAATCTAACTTCACGAATTCTTATCACCAAATGGATTTCAATGTTGATGTAATTGATTGGAACTTGGACGAAGATCTTATCTATTTAAGCACAATCAGCAGTTCGGGTTTGAAAGCAGCCAAGTTTGAATCGAAAGAATATTTTAGTGAGCAAAAAATGAAAGAGCTCAGGGGAAACGTAAGCTATGATCCTCTTTCCATACTAAGAAAATATACCGATTCAAATATGCAGGATTACATATACGCATATGATTTCGCCAAATTGATTTCACCTAATCTTACGGTTCAGCAAATTAAACCCATCCTCTTTGGGCTTGTTCAAGAGGGCTTCATCACCTTCGATGAAGGATCAGAAAAGATTACCATAAAGCCTAAAGTGAGCCATTACGTTTTGGCAAACGCTCAGAAAAAAGACTTTGATAATATCACCGTTCAATCCAATGAAAAGAAACAGAATGCCATTATCAATTTAAGCGACAAAAGCATGGATCTCTTTGGCGTAAAGACTGTTCCTGTTAGTATTGCCAACTCCACGCTTTTCTTTCCCGATAGTCAAACAATATCCATTGAAAAGAATCGAGATATGACCTTTGATGGCTTATTCTTCTCTGGACGTTTTGACTTTTTTGGTAGAGATAACCAATTCAACTATGAAGAATTCACGATGGATTTGCCTACTATCGATACGCTCATAATGAATATACCTGATGGCAACAAAGTGGATCAATACGGTCAGCCGAAACTTCGCCCGATCAATTCAACGCTTGAAGGATTATCGGGTAATTTGCAAATTAATTTGCCGATTAACAAATCGGGAAGCTCCGAGCTTGCGCAATTTCCAATTTTTGAATCAAAGTCTTTTTCCAAAGTTTTCTATGACAACGAAAAGATTGGTGGAGGAGCATACAAACGAGATAAATTCTACTATGAAATTGAACCGTTTGTAATCGACTCCTTAATGTATATCGACCATCGAACGCTTCAATTTAATGGTAAACTATATTCAGCGGGCATCTTTCCAGAAATTAATCAGTCTCTGCGTTTACAAGATGACTTGTCTCTTGGATTACAATTATCATCGCCGGAAGAAGGATTCGAAATTTACCAAGGGAAAGGTAAGTTCATCAGTGATATTTCATTAAATAATGATGGATTACAAGGAGATGGTGTCATAAAATACCAAACCACAAGTTTCGAATCATCCAATATCATATTCTTCCCTGACTCGATGCTTGCTACGGCTGAAACCTTTGGTATTGAAGAATCTAAGGGAGGATATGAAGCACCTACGGTAACAAGCGCCAATAACCGCGTTGAATGGTTTCCCTACCAAGATAACATGACCGCCTATTCCGACAAATCCAATCCTTTCCAAATGTTTGATGATCGAATTCAATTAGACGGTCAACTTGAAATAACAAACAAAGGCATTCACGGCGCAGGCGTTGCAGATTGGGAGAGTGCTCAGTTAACATCCAATCGTTTCAAATTTAACTCTGAAGAAATTCTAGCTGATACGGCGGCATTAAAGATTAAAACCATTGATGGAGATAAAGTAACCTTTAATACTCCAAATGTTAATGCTTATATCAATTTTGAAGAGAATACGGGTTATTTTAAATCGAATACCGATGAAAATAGAACAGAATTCAATTATAATCAATATGCGACAACCATCGACGAATTCTTTTGGGACATCGATAACAAAAAACTCGAATTCTCGGTTCCTGAAGGGAGTCCAGGAGCTCCTTTTGTATCACTTAATTTAGCTCAAGATACTTTGTCATTCATTGCGCAAAAAGCAGTGTATAGTTTAGACAATTCGATCATTGAAGCCAGTGGTGTTTCAGAGATATTTATCGCAGATAGCCGGGTTATACCGCATGATGGCCTTGTTTCGATTTATCCTGAAGCCAGGATGGAAGCCTTGGACAGTGCAACTATTGAAGCAAGTGTCGACACCAAACGGCATATCATGGAAGATGTAACAATCACCATCAATGGAAAGTATGACATTAAGGCTTCAGGAAAATATAGGTATGAAGCTCAAAACATACCTGTTCAGTATGTCAATTTACCAAAAATTGAGGTGATTACGTCCGACTCCTCACAAATGGATAAAAAGAAAAGTGCTAAACCGATAAAAATACTTCATGCCAAAGGTCGTGTGGAACAAGCAGATGAATTCATAATTTATCCTGATGTTCAATTCTATGGCGACATGGATATCTACTCAAGCTTAAATGATGTAAAAATCAATGGCTACGCTAAGGTTGACTTTAAAAATGAATATGTAGCCAGCAATTTCCTTAAAATTGAAGGTCAAGTTGATCCCGATAGTTTAGATCTCAGCTTGGATGGTGTTAAAGATCCGCAAGGCAAGGCAATCAGAACAGGAATCTTTGTAAATAAATCGGCACTTCAACCGATATATACAAACATTCTTAACAACCAGACTGGTCCCACTGACATACCCCTTTTAGAAGTTAGCGGTATTCTCAAGCACGACCAGACCAAACAACTTTACACCTTTGGAAGTCCTGAAAAACTATCTAGTGAAGCAATTATTCCTGGCAACATACTAAAATTTATACCTAGTGAAAATGCCATTGAAGGTGAGGGTAGTCTTGATTTCGCACTTGATTATGGGGTATTGAAGGAAAAAGTTGCCGGTCAAGTGCGAACCAATCTCGCAGAAGAGGAATATGCCTTTAACGTGAGTATATCTTTACCATTAAGTTTTGACGCCACTGTGTTAGATAAAATGGGCTATTACTTGTTTGAAGACAACTTCGATAATAGAGATGTTGACTACTACGATGAAAATGTACTAAGTCAGTGGGCTGAACTATTGGAGCCGAAATCTTTTGAAAAAATGCGCAATGAAGTAGAGTTGACTGGAATCTTTGAAAAGCCTAAAGACTTACAAACTGATATTGTTTTTACCGATGTAAACCTACAATACTACCCTGCAGAACGCGTATATCGCTCAACTGGAAAGTTTGGTTTAGCTTTCGTAGGAGATCGAGCGGTTCACAAAATGATAAACGGATACCTTGAGTTTGGTCATCGCATGGGCTCTGATTATATGAATATATACCTAAAGACATCCTACAACGATTATGTCTATATCACTTACACGACTACCTTAATGGAAGTAGCTTCTTCATTTACGGATATCGTAGAAATCATTAACAGCATTCCTTCAACTAAACGCAAGATACTCGGCGAAAACTATACGTACTACGTTTACGATGGAATCAATGAAATGAAAGCTAAAGCCTTTATTCAACGTATGAAGATTTTAGAAGAAGGTGGAACCTTGCCTCCGCCAGAACCTCCAAAAATTCGAGAGGAAGAACCTCAGGAAAACAATGCTGAAAATGACAAGCCAACAATAGAAATGGACAATGGCAGTGCGTCACCTGGCAGTATACCGCAGGAAGTCTTGGATTTTGAAGAAAATCAAAAGGAGAAGAAGAAGAAAAAAAGTGATGATTCAATACCAGAAGAAGTAGAAGAAAAATCATCGAACATTCCGCAAGAAGTACTCGATTTTGAAAATCAGCAAGGTAAGGGTAAAAAGAACAAATAAAGGATAAACACTGAATTTAATCGGTGCTTACATCCACCCTTAGTTTATCCTTAATCATGGAGGCAAGCACATCAATGGCAACATGATTATCACCGCCAACAGGCACAATAATATCGGCGTACTTCATGGTAGGCTCTATAAACTGATTGTGCATGGGTTTAAGCATGGTTTCATACCTTGCCAAAACCTCATTAATGTCCCGCCCCCTTTCAGAGATATCTCTGCGCATCCTACGAATCAAGCGCTCATCTGCATCGGCATGAACAAATATTTTAATATCACACAGGTCACGAAGTTCCTCGTTAGTGAAAACCAGAATTCCTTCGACTATAATCACATCCTTTGGATGGACCACCTTGTAGTCTTCTGTTCGGCTATGGGTAATATAGGAATATACCGGCTCATGAATTTGCTTTCCCGCCTTCAAGTCCTTAATATGTTGAATGAGTAGGTCAAAATCGATTGCCCGAGGATGATCATAATTAATTTTTTGTCTTTCCTCAAAACTCATATGTGAATTATCGCTATAATAGGAGTCTTGCCCTAACACTGCCACATGGCCTTGAGGTATTACACTCATTATCTTCTTTACGACTGTAGTTTTACCTGAACCTGTTCCGCCTGCGATACCAATAATTATCATGATTAACTGTGTTGCTTATTGTTCGCACAAAGTAAAAAAAAATATTCATTTTGCCCCTTGAACCACTCCAATCATTTTCTCAATGATACAAGTAATTGTATCTTCGTGAGACTCATAAAAAATGAATACATGAAGTCAATCTATGAAAAGTACGCCCAATTGTTAACTAATTACTGTCTTCAAGTGGGAAAAGGCGACAAAGTTTTCGTTAAATCCAGCTACCTAGCTGAACCCCTACTCCAAGAACTTTTAAAAGAAATATATCTTGCCGGCGGACATCCTTTCCTAGATATTGAAATTCAAGAGCAAGGCAAAATCTATTTAGATAATGCCGCTGAACATCAACTGAAGTTTGTAAATCCCTTCATGGAACAGGTCATGGAAACATTTGATTGTTATCTAAATATCCGTGCTCCTTTCAATTTAAAAGAGGGACAAAACGTAGATCCTGAAAAACGAAAAATTTCAAGTGCTGCCAATCGGCCAATGATGAAAACCTATATGGCTAGAACAGGCACCTATGAATTACGAAGAAGTCTCTGTCAATTCCCAACGCAAGCCAGTGCTCAAGAAGCAGGTATGAGCTTGAAAGAATATGAAGACTTTGTCTTTAATGCATGTAACTTATATCATGATGATCCAATTGCTGAATGGAAAAAACTGAGTAAGCGACAGCAGAGTATTGTTAACCATTTGAACCAATGCACCAAGGTTCACTACAAAGGGAAGGATATTGATATCAGCTTCAGTACCGAAGGTCGTACTTGGATAAACAGCGATGGAAAAACCAATATGCCTTCTGGCGAGGTGTACACTGCCCCGGTTGAAGATTCCGTGAATGGGGTTGTTCGATTCTCTCACCCAAGTATCTATATGGGAACAGAAGTTGAAGATATCCGATTAGAAGTCAAAGACGGAGAAGTGATAAAGTGGGATGCTAAAAGAGGCAAAGAATTCCTCGATCAGATTTTTGATATTCCTGGTGCCCGACGCTTCGGAGAAGCTGCGGTAGGTACCAACTTCAACATCCAACAGTTCACTAAAAACATTCTCTTTGATGAAAAAATCGGAGGAACTATCCACATGGCGATTGGCCAAAGCTATCATCAATGTGGCGGTAAAAATAATTCATCCGTTCACTGGGATATGATTGCCGATATGACAAATGGCGGCGAAATTTTTGCCGATGGTCAAAAGGTATATGAGAATGGCCAGTTTACCATATAAAGTTTGCGCATGACTGGTTTTTGGTTGACCTTCCTTAAATTTTTCACTGTTGGCGGACTGGGCTTTGGCATCGATATGTTATCGACCTGGATGCTGAAGGAAAAAATGGCCTTAGCCAAGTTTAAATCAAATACTATTGGGTTTATTATAGGTATTGTATTTCGATTTTTCGTAAATAAACTATGGACTTTTCAAGATACCAATCCCGCATGGCTTAAACAGATACTCCAATTTGGAGGAATCGCTTTGGTGGGTTTGGGTATTGTAAACGGTATAATTTACCTTCTCGATGAGCGCTTCAAACTACTCGATTTTTATAAGGCGAAAGTAATCGCTATGATCGTTTTTATGCTTTGGAATTTTTCAGCCAACTACCTCTGGACTTTTGCTTAGGCGCTAAGCGAATGATCTTCGCTGATAGGATGTTACTAAGGGTTTTCTAAACATTTCTTTTGCTGCCATGTTAAGATTCAATAACTTTGTGTAAGCCAAAAATCAACAAAAAATGAGTACAAAATCACGCGTAGTAAAAGCACCAACTGGAAATAAATTGAATTGTAAGGGGTGGGTGCAGGAGGCAGCCTATCGAATGATTCAAAACAATTTAGACCCTGAAGTTGCTGAATTACCTGAAGAGCTGATTGTTTATGGTGGACGAGGTAAAGCTGCACGAAATTGGGAAGCGTTTGAGAAGATTTTAACTAGCCTGAAAAATCTCGAGGATGACGAAACACTCTTAGTGCAAAGTGGGAAACCGGTTGGTATTCTGCGTTCGCATAAAGATGCTCCTCGCGTATTAATAGCCAATTCGAATTTGGTCGGTAAATGGGCCAATTGGGACCATTTCAGTGAATTGGAAGCAAAAGGATTAATGATGTATGGTCAAATGACTGCGGGTTCTTGGATTTATATTGGAACCCAAGGAATTGTTCAGGGAACCTACGAAACCTACTTGAGCTTAGCTAAAAAGCACTATGGCGTTCCAACTCTAAAAGGAAAATTAAACGTAACGGCGGGATTAGGTGGTATGGGAGGCGCTCAACCTTTGGCGATTACCATGAATGAGGGTGTGGCACTCGTAGCTGAAATGGAAGAATGGCGCGTGAAGAAGCGTTTGGAGACACGTTATTTGGACAAAATGAGTTTGGATATCGATGAAGCTATCGATATGGCGCTTGAGGCAAAAGCCAATGAAGAAGCGGTTTCAATCGGCGTGGTATGCAACGCAGTTGATTTGTTGGCGCGATTGATTGAACGCAATGTTGCTGTAGATACCTTAACTGACCAAACATCAGCACATGATGATTTGATTGGCTATTTTCCAGAACAAATGTCCGTAGAAGAAGCCAATGTATTGCGCGAATCGAATCCTGAAAAATATCAATCACTTTCTCTAGATACGATGGCACACCATGTGGAATTGATGCTGGAACTTCAACGAAGAGGAACAATAACTTTCGACTACGGGAACAACTTACGCGGGCAAGCCAAAGATAAACGAGGTATAAAAAATGCTTTCGATTTCCCTGGTTTTGTTCCAGCATATATTCGACCATTGTTTTGCAAAGGAAGTGGTCCTTTTCGCTTTGTTGCGTTAAGCGGAAATCCTGAGGATATTTATAAATGCGATGATAAATTGCGTGAACTTTTCCCTGAAAATGAAGGACTTATGCGCTGGCTGGATATGGCTAAAGAAAAAATTGCATGGCAAGGCTTACCTTCAAGAATCTGCTGGTTAGCTATGGGAGAGCGAGAAAAAGCGGCTCTCGCATTTAACGATATGGTAAAAAGTGGAGAACTAGAAGCCCCCTTGGTAATTGGTAGAGATCATTTAGATACAGGATCAGTGGCTTCGCCTAATAGAGAAACAGAAGCAATGAAAGATGGCAGTGATGCTGTAGCGGACTGGCCAATTCTCAATGCCTTAATTAATACAGCAGGTGGCGCCAGTTGGGTTAGCTTTCATCATGGCGGGGGTGTAGGCATGGGATATTCTTTGCACGCTGGAATGGTAATTGTCGCTGATGGAACAGAAGATGCGCACAAAAGACTAAGTCGTGTGCTACATAACGATCCTGCTATGGGAGTCATTAGACACAACGATGCAGGTTATGAAATTGCCAGTGATACGGCTGATGAATTTGACTTGAAAGTTTAAAGCTTCTTTTAATTTCCTGACCACTGGTTTAGCTAGAAAAAAAACATTTTGAACAAGAGTACTTGCAGGGTTCTTATTTCTCTAAAGTAAGGGTATACCGAATAAAAGAATTGGCGTTTACAAGAATATCGTAACTAGCTATTTGCCGGTTAGCCGTGTTCAATTCCCTATTCCAAACTAAGTCAGCTTGTCCAAATCTTTCAATGATAATCTCGGTTTGTGTTGCTGAGTATCTAAAATTGTTAATGTTTGGATATGCCGTTCCGAACAAGGTGAAGGTATAATTTTGTTCTCCCTCGCCATTACTTTCAAACACTATATATCCTGTTGGATTATTGTCTTCAAGCTTGATCCCTGGATTACCATTAGTGAATTGCTGTCCCTCTACTTTTTCTACATTCCATCGGCCTTGAAGATTGCCGTCAGGATCGACATCATCCTTGCTACAAGCAAGAAATGTAACAATTAGGAACAATGTGAAAACGATACGTAATGCCTTCATACAATTAATTTAAAATTAAAGTTACTACTATTTATAATCAACTATTCGCCGCCTGGGTATATTGTTTACAGGCACGCTTGACCACTTCCCCTATTGGTTCAAATGTATAATTGAGTGCCTTTTTCACTTTATTATTCTCATAGATATAGTCGCGAGAAGTATAAACCGTCGTTTCTTTCGTAACTAAGGGCTGCTGACCAAGCAACTTAGATTTTAACCAGTAAAATCGCCAACCAATTGCTCGGATAAAAGGAGACAATGGTCGACTTGGAGCAGATTTTCCAAAAGCATTGGCAATCATTCCAAATAGCTCCTTAAAACTCAAGTTCTCTGCAGAGATAATGAATCGTTCCCCGCTGATATCGCTTTGCATTAATTGAATGCAAGTTTTTGCCACATCCTCCACACTTACAAAACCGTTGATGCCCGTGGGATAAAAGCTAATCTCATCATATACATTCTTAAAAATCTGCGATGAGCCCTGCGTCCAATCGCCATAACCTAAAATAGTAGCCGGATTAGCAATGACGGTATTCAATCCCTCTTCATAAGCTCGCCACACCTCCAATTCACTTCGGTGTTTAGCAATTGCATAATTGGTATTCTCGTCGTGCTCTACCCATTTCGTTTGTTCATTGATAGGGTGTTTGATATCGTAGCGACCAAAAGCAGAAACCGAACTCACATGTAAAAATTTCTCAACACCTTTCGCTAAAGCCATATTAACCATATTGGCTGTTCCCTCGATATTTACCTTAAACATCTTATATTTCTCGGCAGGGTCAAAAGAGATCATAGCGGCACTATGATACACATGCGTAATACCCTCAAAGGCCTTTTCTAGGGAAGGGATGTCATTTACATCGCCATTCACCCATTCAAACCTGCCTTCATAATCTTTTAGCAAATGTGTATTACTGCTCGCTCGCTTCAGTGCGCGAACGGATTTGTCTTGCGCAAGTAGTTGCTTTACTATTTCAGCCCCAACAAAACCTGTGGCGCCGGTAACCAATATCTTCATAAGGCTAAAATTAGTGAACTTCTAACTATTTGGGTAAAATACTTCCCCACTCGAGGTATCCTTACTTGCTCCCGTCACGCTGGCTAGCACATTAACCTCATTGCGTATACGCAACACACCAATGAATCCCATTATAATAGCTTCTTTATAATCAATGATATCTTTTGATGGAATGACCACTTCGCTTTTACAAAGCGCTCGAACGCGTTCAACTAAAAAGGTATTATGAGCCCCGCCGCCGGTAATTAATACACTGGAATATTCAGATAAGTTCGTGCTCTTAATGTGCAGCGCTATTTGCTCAGCTAAATGCTCAGTATAACTTGCCAAGGCGTCCGCTGTGGGTAAATCAAAGCCATCAATCACTTCCATTACCTCTTGCGTAAATGAATTGTCCAATGATTTTGGAGGATCGATTTTGTAGTAAGCCAATTGGTTTAAGGCACATAACAAGGATTGATTCACATGCCCACTTCTTGCCAATATCCCATTTCTGTCGAAAGATTTCCCCAAACGCATCGCAAGTGTATTTAAAACTTGATTGGCAGAACAGATATCATAGGCAAGTATCTCATCGGCCTTTTGAACCGAAATATTTGCTATGCCACCAATGTTTACACAAACTTTAAAACCACTAAACAGATGTTTATCGCCAATTGGCACAATTGGAGCGCCTTGTCCGCCAAAATCCATATCCCTTTGACGCAAGTTATTCACCACTATATATCCAGTTTCATTCGCGAGTAGCTGACCATCGCCAATTTGACAAGTCAGTCCTTTATCGGGATAATGGAAAACAGTATGTCCATGTGAAACAATCATATCGATCGTATTAATGGAATTCCTTCTGATAAAAGTATGCACCGCATCTGCCATGAAGAAAGCGAAATCCTTACTTAAGCGGTCAAGCTGAGGAGGAGTTAGATGAAAAGCATCCCGTAAAGGATTTGACATACTCCCCAATTCCAATGTATCACTCGCTAGCAAGTCAAAATCCCAGTGATTTCCGACATTTTGAACGAACCGGCAATAAGCGATATCCAAACCGTCTAAGGAACTACCCGACATTAAACCAATCACGTGATAGGTATGCTGGGGTTGTGTAGACATCATCCTCAAGTGATTTATACTATTTTGAGACACGCAATTCCTCGATATAAATCGCTACATTCTCAATTTCCTCTTCTGTTAGAATTCCTTTAAAAGCATTCATAACGCCTTTACCATGTGTGATCTGTAATATCCTTGTATCTAAATCCATGGTAGAGGAAGACAAATCTGTAGCTCCCGAAAAACTCATTTTACCATCAGCTCCATGACAAGCCACACAATACATGTCGTAAACCTTTTTACCATCCATGGCTAGATATGGGGTGTCTTGTGAAGTTGTTTTTGTACCAGAGGATTGACAAGCCCAGAACATTGAGCCTGCGATAAATAACATAAATATTCTTAGATTTTGGGCCTTAATACTCGCCTTCATTAAAAACTAATTTATCGAATCAATGTGATATTCCCTTTCCTTGTAATGGTTTCCTGATCTTTCGTTACTGCTCGAATAACCCACATATAGGTACCAATCTCACAATCTCTTCCTCGGAATGTTCCATCCCATCCCTTGGCCAGGTCTTCAGCCCTAAAGATTTCCTCACCCCATCGATCATAAATCGACAGGTAAACCAAACGGTCGATATTCAAGGTTTTGATAATAGCCGCAAAATCATTCACTCCGTTACCATTCGGTGAAAATCCAGAAGGGAAAGCAATCAAGGTAACAACATCTACAAATACCGTAGCGGTATCATAATTGAAACAACCCGTCAAGGTATCGGTGATTTCCAAAACGTAATCAGTGGTATTAAGTGGGCTTACTTCGGGATTAAAAATACTTGGGATATCCAAAATACCTTCAAACGTTTTGTCCGGAGTATACCACAAAGCACGTCCTTCTCCACTTCCCGATAAGAAACCAGATTCATCTCTAATAATTGTAATATCAGGCCCAGCATCTACTTCGGGTAGTTGACGCACAACAATTGGATGTGTAGTGCTGTCAATAAAACAATCATTACTCACGAAAACAGTAACTGTCAATGAGCTATCTGGAGATGCTTGAGTTATAAAAAAATCAGGATTAGTAAATATACTATCCGGCGACCATTGGTAATACAATCCTCCACCTGCCTGTAAATCAACGTATGAACCGATACACATAAAGGTATCGCCCGAAATAGTAGCCACTACCGGGAGCTGGACATCCACCTCTATAGAATCAGTGGCCGTACAGCCATGCACATTAGTTACTGTTTGATAAAAAGTAGTTGTGTCATCTGGTGTTACTGAAGTTATTGGAGCATTAGGAGAGGCAATCAATGCGGCATTATTAGCAGACCATGCAAATTGATTCGCATCAAAGGAAACAGCAGTTAAATCAATTGATTCACCCAAACAGAGGTAGCCTGGGTAACCCATTGGGTATACCAAATCGAGATCAGGAATATTATACACTAAGATTTGAACAGAGTCCTCACTTTCACACCCTAAGCTCCCAATCGAATCTACCGCATACACATAATACCAAGTATTAGTGTTTGGCTGAACAGTTGGATTAGGAATAGAATTGTCGCTAATACTCGCATCTGTTGTAGTCCATTGATAAAACTCGTAGGAATTAGGCAAAGCATTTAACTGGTACGGAGGATCACCCAAACAAATAGAATCCAAAGGGCCAGCATCAATATCGGCAGCAGAAACAACCTCAATAGTTATAGTATCTCTATCGAGGTAACAGTAATTGACCGATTCAATTATATAATCTCGTGTAGAAGGTGGAAAAAATCCAGGTTCCCGCACTGTTGCATTTGTAATAAACTGGTTAGGTGACCAGGTATAGCTTGTTACGTTACCTACATCTAGCACATCCACAAAAGTTGTATCACCAAAACAAATAGAATCTACATCTAGGTTGATTAACTCCAACGCTGGGTTCAGTACTACCACGTTAACTGAATCGGTATTCACACAGGTATTTGTGTCAACTACGGTTACGGTATAAGTTGTAGTAAGTGAAGGTGAAGCAATGGTATTCGGTGAATTCGTTACGGACAAACCTATAGCTGGTGACCAAGCATAAGCAATCCCCCCACTTGCTTGCAGAGGAACAGATGTGTTGAATGAAACCACATTGGCCACATTCAAACAAACAGATGTGTCTGGACCAGCCTCAGCTGGAGGCAAAGGAAACAAGTCGATGGTTATCGAATCCGTATTTACACATTGATTGGAATCCGTTACTTCAACATAAAACGTTGATGGTGTTTCCCCCATATTGACAATCGGATTAGAAATATTGGTAGCACTCAATAAGGGATTCGCTTCCCAAATATAGCTTTGGCCACCTGAAGCTAGCACAGGGGTGCTTGTATTCGGACAGATTGTGGTATTTCCAGCAATCGTTACATTAGGTAAAGGATTGATTACTACATTTTGCAATAGAGTATCCGTACAACCCAAGTCTGAAATTTCTATCAACTGAATAGGATAGGTTCCTGCAGATGAAAAAGTATAATTTACATCCGATGTTATATAGGTGATTCCTTCAACCAGCCATTCATAATTCTGAATACTTCCGCTTTGAATTTGCGAGGTATTGTTTAAGGTAACCGGCGTTCCTTCACATTGCGGATTTGAAGGACTAAAGGATGGTTCGGGCAGCGGGTGTATCGTTATCTGATTATAGACCGTATCAATACAACCTTTGTCTGTAGTTACTATCAAACTTGCCGTAAAAGTGCCAGCCGTAGTATAGGTGTAGGTTGGAAAACGGTTTGTCGAAGTATCCTGCGTTGAACCAGGATCACCAAAATTCCAAGTCCACGAATTCAAGTTGCCTGTTGTAGCAAAGGATGTGTCAGTGAAAATAACCTGCTGATTCAAACACGAATCTTCAAACATATAGCCCGGTTCAAAAATCGGATAAAAAACAACCAATCCTTGCGATGTATCGGCACATCCGTCCGCAGCATAGCCAATTACTGTTACAAGGTATGACCCTGTATCTGAATAAAAATAGCTAGGGTTTTGTTGCGTAGATACATCCGCTGTTGTCGAAGGATCACCAAAATCCCATTCATAACTAACGATATCAATATTATTCGCCAAGTTAAAATTAACCACCCCTTCGTTACAATCCGCATCAATAGTAAAAAGTCCAGTTAAGGAATCTTGCGGAATATTAGGGTCTGTCGCAATCTGGATATCAGGGAAGTCACAGGCTGAAACCAAATACTGAAAATCACGACTTACCGTACTAAGTAGTACGCCGTTCCGATACTCCGAAACACATACCCCCATTACAAAAACACCCGTAGCATTAGGTGTTGCACCCATAATTCCCGTATTGCCGTTAATGGACATCGTTCCTCCCAATGGATTGATAGCTGAATACCCTGCGCCCCAATTGACTGTCGGATATGGCGGACCATAATTGGGATACGTAGCACCAAAATTAAGATTACCGGCATTCGCCGCAGGATCTTGATTATTCAAACCCAGATAAGGATCACACAAGAAATAATAAAGCGAATCACCATCAGGATCTGTTGCGGAAAAATCTACTTGATTGAATCGGTTCACACAAAGATACTGCTCAAAGCTATTGAATATAGGTGAGCTGTTTTGAATGTTCATTGGTGGTACCCGGACCAAGGTGGAAAAACCTTGATCGCCCGGCACACTTAGGTTATTTATTATACCATTTCGACAACAACGACCATAAACTAATGTCACTCCAAGCGCTGGATTAAAACCATTGATGTTATTCAGGTTAACATCGAAAGTGTATGTTCCTTGTTGGGTTTCAATCCCAGGGATTTCATCTTGGCAAGGCTGTAACTCTATGTTAATCAAATCGACATTGTCTAAAGTAACTTCGATAGCTTCGAGGAAAGTGCCATTGTCATTATAAAAACTGATTACACAAGGTGAAGCGTTCGGAGCGCCAAAATCACCATCAAAAGCTGCTTGCCCATTGATATTGTCACGATAGACCGTTAAGGTAACTCGAATCGTATTGCCGGCTAATCGCACGTAAGTCATTTCTCCTCCAACCAAATGCGTAGCATTGGCGCGTGGCACGAGAGCAAAAATGAACATAATGAATAGTAAAATTCTTTTCATAACTTAATCGCCCTTCTAAAACGCATCAAAGGCCTAAATAGTTTGTGCTGTATGGCGGAAATCAAAGATACTTTAACGAACGCAGTAAAAAAAGTCAAAATGCGCAATCTAAAAGTTTCAATGAGCAAATGCAGTGTGCTAAGTTACTTGGCGATAAAAGGGAATACCCGTACTTTTGTGAAAATAGCATATAAATGTAATATCACCATGGGTAAAGACAAACTTAAGCGTTTCGAGGAAATGAAACATTTTCCCAACGTTTATCAAAACCTAGACTTTAAAAATCCCGGTCTGATAAACCATCAAGAACAGGTGGTAGATATGAAAGGTAAGTGGAAAAAGGATCATTTCAAAAATGACAATCCATTGACATTAGAGTTGGCTTGTGGTAAAGGTGAGTATACCTTGGGTCTTGCGCAAAGACATGCCAATCGAAACTTTATTGGCATTGATATTAAAGGAGCACGCATCCATAAAGGCGCCAAGGATGCTTTAAAAGACGGCTTAGCGAATGCAGCGTATTTGCGAACAAAAATTGAATTACTCGATGAGTTTTTTGCCCCCAATGAGGTGCAAGAGATTTGGATTGTATTCTCGGATCCTTTTCCAAAAGACCGACACGCAAAGCATCGTTTAACCGCCCCTAATTTTCTCGAATTGTATAAGAAAATTTGCAGTGAAGATGCAATCATTCACGTGAAAACAGACAGCGAATTGTTGTTTGACTACACCATGGGCGTCTTGGATGGTCGCGGAATGAAATACAATGTCGTTGAACGCGATATTTATAGAAAAGGAACAGCTTTTCCCGAATTGACGGAGATTCAAACCTTTTACGAAAAAATGCATATTGAGGATGGCAGAAACATTAACTATGTCCAATTTAAGTTGTTTCAGTAGAGAGTGATGTCAGATGATACTTAAATAATCAGTATTAAGTACATTCGAAATTCGAAAAACCAAATTCGAAATTCGAGGCGGTCATTCTATTATTCAAAATTGTCACTAATAGCAATGATAGATCTCTCCGCTCCCATTCGGTCCACTCGAGATGACATCTGGAATGGTTTTAATCATTCAAAAGTCAGTCATTCTTACCTTTAAAATTACCCTTGCCCCTTCGCGTCTTTGCCAGAACAATAGATGTTCAAGATTCAAGCATTCAAAACTAACTCATTCTATCATTCAAAATTCCAGATATCTCACTAACTTCAAACTCATGAGAACCCTCAGTTTTTTTGAGCAGGTATACGAAGTGGTTCGTTTGATCCCCAAAGGTCATGTAACCAGTTACGGAGCAATTGCAGCAGCCATCGGAGCTAAAAAAGCTTCCCGAATGGTGGGATACGCTATGAATAACTCACATGTTGTGCATCCCCCGGTACCTGCACACCGCGTGGTCAACCGACAAGGTCTTTTAACTGGTCGGCATCACTTTTCTCCACCTGAACTTATGGAACAATTGCTTCAAGAAGAAGGAATTGAAGTACGAAACAACCAAGTTCAAGATTTCCAAAAACACTTTTGGGACCCGCTCAGTGAAATACAACTTTAGTCCCTAAATCCTAATTTATCTCTTAAAACATCAAGTCGTTTCAATTCATTCTTGTCGAAATCAAAACGAGCTATTAACTCTTCTATCGAACTAGAATCATCCATCTCGGACACAATGCTTGTTAAAATTCCACTTGCAGTCCCAGCCAATCGACGATTAAAATGCACACTTGTTTCAATAAGTTGAAGCAAAAAATCTTCACCCGAATAATTTAACTCTTCTAGGGCTTTCATCGCCTTGATTCGTAACCGAAACTCGAAGGAACCACTGCAATAATCTACGAGTTGTAGCATGGCATTTTTATCTCCATCGGCCGCTTTCAAGTTTAATAAAGCAACATTAAGCTGGTCGTATGCTGCGGCATCATTTGCAACCGCTTCATAAAACGCTTCCTTCTTTTCCGGATATTGAGCCACTAATTTCTCTAGGGCCAATTCAACGTTAACGATCGATGAATCGCTCAACATATCCTCAATAAAGGGGAATAAACGCTCATCGACCGAATCGCGATGCATCAATACAGCTCGACGAACTTCCACTAATTCGTCTTGGGCTGCGTTCATAATCAATGCTTTACTTTCTTGAGATGAGTCGTTTGCCAATTGCTTCACGATGTTCACTTTCAGCGCATAGAAGGTTTCATTTTCATAAGCCGCTAATAATGTTTTCCTCTTCTCTTTAATCGCCACATCCTCCAAAGCTCGCAAAGCCAGATATCTATCCATCATGAATGGAGCCTTCAACACTTGAGCAAGCAATTCTTCCGTACTTCTATCTTGCTTTATTTCAGCATAGAAGGCATTGTTTGGATTGAATACAACAAAATCTACCGTTTTCTTTGATTCATTCTTTACAAGGAATTCCTCCTCCGCTTCGCGAACCTTCATAACTAAGTTTGTATGACTACCGTCTTTATAGTGAACTTGAATAGGGAGGTCCAATTGAAACAAACCAACCGTGCTGCTTTGTTCTTGAACTTGATTTACCCGAAGAAGAAGTTCTTCTTTCGACTCCATAAAGCTGCATTCTAATACTGGATACCCCCCTTTATAAACCCATTGATTGAAAAACCAATCGAGATTCAAGCCCAGCACATTCAGAAATTCCAATTGATACAAATGCGTATCCACATGTTTGAATGCATACTTCTTCAGGTAGCTTGTCATGACCTTCCGGTAGGCTTCATCCCCACCTGCCGCCTCGCGCAACATATCTATAACAAAACTACCCTTGGGATAATGTCGAGAGGAGCCCGATTCGCTGTGGGCTATTGGCAGATTATCCTTATCATCAGCATACATCGCCTGTCGCATTTCCTTGTATCTTTCCCATTGAAAAGCGTCTTCTCCATATACTTCTCTTTCAAAGTGTTTGGCATAATGGGTGGCAAAACTTTCATGCAACCAGTGACTAGCGCCATTCCATTCAGAAATCAAATCACCGAACCATTGGTGCGTCAATTCGTGCGCATTCGTACCAACATAATTTCGTTCTAAGGCTTCCCGGCTATCCTGTAAATAATAATCCGTAAAAATAGTTGAGGTGGTATTCTCCATAGCACCATAAAGAAAATCCGCTACAGGTACATTACGGTATATTTTACCCCATGGATAATCCAATCCGAACTCTTCTTCCATCCAATCCATCATTTCATTGGAATAAGCATAGGTAGGTTCAATCTCCTGTGGCCTATCCGGATAGTAATACTGCCGACTAACAATACCATTACTTGAAGTCATATCCACATAATCAAAATCACCAATGGCTATCATGACTAAATAAGGTACATGGGGTTCATCCATTTTGTAATGCCAAGTTTGCGTGCCATCCTTATTATCTTTGATTTCGCGTAAATTACCATTAGATATCACTTCAAAAGCCGTGTCAAACGTGATTCTAGTTTCTGTGATTAACTTATCGCTCACATCATCAAAACTTGGGATCCAATACCGATTATCAACCCCTTGTCCTTGCGTCCAGATTTGTTTTCGCATTCTATCACTTGCATCATCCCAGCCCAAGAAATAAATGCCTTTTTCGGGTTGAGCAGTATATGCTATATTTAATGCATAAACTTCTTCCCAGGGCAATTTATTGGGGAATTGGATATGAACCTGATCATCAATCATATCAAAACCCACAGGCTCATTATCTAAAAGAACACTTTCAATTGTAATCTCTGGGGCATCTAAGGCCAAAGAATTAATCACTGGTCTTATCGTTGAGAAAACGTATTCAACATTCCCATATACCATCTTTGCATTCACATCGAAGGAAATATCTAGTGTCATAGTTTGAAAATCGACAAAATGTTCGCGTGTTCGTCCACCTTCATCAAAATGATAGCAATCATAAGCTTCTTGCCCAAATGATTCCACAGCTAGTAGGAGAAAAACTCCCAAAACAAAATTTTTAATCATGCTATTTTAACTTCAAATAAAACGAAAAGTTTGTAAGGCCTGTAATACTGGCGTTTATTCCTCCAATTTGCGCGTGGCTTTATGTCCTTTGTAGAGAAGGTAAGCAATAAACGTAAGCATCCCGAAAGTAATCATCAACATGTAGAGTACTCCAGTATTTATCCCAGCTGCTTCACTTGCACCAGCTTCCATACTTGTTTCCGCGCTTGCTTTGCACATGGCACATTGTGCCGATACCATTTGAGTAGCAACTATGAAAAGTACAACAAGACTTAAAAGCTTCTTTTTCATAAACTTCTTAATACGAATAATAAGGTGCTATCATGAAGTAAATTACCACTCCGGTAACCGCGACGTAGAACCAGAAAGGCCAAACCTTTTTAGCTAAGGCACGATGCTTGACCAATTTTTCACTCCAAGCATAATAGAAGGTCATGAGGATAAATGGCATCATTATAGCAGCTAACACAATATGTGTAAAAAGAATAAAATAGTAGGAATATTTAGCAAACCCTTCTCCACCATACGCTGTTGGTTCAGCTAAAGTGTGGTAAAGAACATACGAGAGTAAAAAGACCGCTGAAACCACAAACGATAAAAACATCGATGCTTTATGGGCCTTCTGTTTTCCCTGTTTGATAAAAACTAATCCAAACAACAATAGAACAGAAACTATACTATTCAATACCGCATGAAACTTCGGGAAAAAACCTAAATCTAAACCCGTTATCATTCGTTTATCGATACCCCAATTCAGTACACCAACTAACAAAGCTACAACTACCGAAAGCGCAACGATAATTTGCTTTGCACTTTTTTCTTCTAATTTAACTGCCATTTCTATCTTTTAAATTCTTCTAACAATAATAAAGCGTCTCCCAAGAGAACATTAACATCACTTTCCGACGTTCCCTTATAATACCCGCGAATATTCCAATTAGGATCAATTAGAGCAAATCTATCTGTATGCACAAAACCATCGTGTTCAAGATCTCCACCTTCATCCAAAGCAGACATCTTAAAACCATCCAAAGCCAAAGTATAAATTTCTTCCTTATCACCAGTCAAAAACTGCCACTTACCAGGAATCGCACCATATTCCTCCCCATAAGCTTTTAGTTTTTCCGGAGTATCTCGAGTGGGATCTATGCTGAAAGATACAATTACAATGCGATCATCACGTAAAAATGCATTTTGAACTCGCGCTAACTGCTCGCTCATCGTCGGGCAAATGGTTGGGCAACTCGTGAAAAAGAAATCTACTACCAATATTTTATCAGGAAACTGTTCTTTAGTAACCGTTTGGCCGTATTGATTGGTAAAGGCAAAATCAGGTATTTCATGATAAACGGTATCAATACGTTTGAAAGTACCCTCTACGATGGTATCCACTCCGATAGGAAACATCGTACGCGGATATTTCATTGTTTGTAAATCCGTTCTCGCTTGCTTAGTATATAAGTAGAATAATCCGAAAAGAAGTAAAGGCAAAAGGACTATAGCTGGAAGCCAGATTTTCCCATTACCTATTATTTTTTGTTGCGCCATGCCTTATTAAAATAAAATGCCATTAAGCGCATTTCGCATTTCCAACCAGGCCGCTCCATCTGCTGAAAAGGCGATAATAGCCCAAACTAAAAAAACAAATGGGAATAGGATTGTTAGAATAAAACCTCTTTTCTCATGGCCAACGTGCATAAATATAGCCATAATCCAATAAGCTTTAATTACACTGGCGAGGGTAACGAACACCATTAGTGGCCATCTTAAATCCTCAACCATGTTTTCGTATACAATTGAGCCCAACACTTCTACTACAGTTACTACTGCAAGTATACCTGTTGTTTTGTATACGTCTTTTTTATTTTGTTCATACTCTTGTTGTGTCATTTCTGCCATTACCGTAAATTTTTCTCCAATCAATAAATATTATAATAGGTAGTACCCTAAGAAAACATACACCCAAACTAAGTCGACAAAGTGCCAGAAAAGTCCAATCTTTTCTACCATAGCGTAACTGCCTAGTTTATCAAAACGTCCTTTAGCTGTTTCTAACAGCAACCAAACATTCAATATTACACCCGTGATTACGTGCATACCGTGGAATCCAGTAATTGTAAAGAAGAACATACCAAACTGCTGAGGTCCTTCTGTACCCTCAATTGCGCTGAACGGCGTATGCCACATCGTCATGCCCTCGTGAATAAGATGAGTCCACTCTAAATACTGACAACCTAAGAATACTAAACCCATCGCAATCGTTGGAATCAAGTATTTCATAACACCCACACGATTCATCATAAATCCTTCTTGTACTGCACGAACCATAGTAACGGAACTAATGATAAGAACGAAGGTCATAAAGGAAACAAACACCAAAGGGTATCCGTGTCCTGACAGACCAGGAACTGTATTAAATACCTCACTAGCCAAGGGCCAAGTTTCTGCGTTGGAAGTTCTTGCAGCCGCATACGCAACAAGGAATGCAGCAAATACAAAGGTATCTGAGATTAAGAAATACCACATCATTACTTTTCCATAGCTAGCATTAAACGGGCCTTTTAAACTTTCCCATTCATGCACTTGATATCCATTCTTAGTTCCTGATGACATAATAGTTTATTGATAATTAAAATAAAAAAACAAAAATAAGTACACCCAAAGCACATTCACAAAGTGCCAATAGGATGTTAAGATCTCCAATGAGAATAATCGCTTAATGTTCAAATTTCCAGCACCTTCAAAATGGACATCATTTCTTGCCACATAGGCATTTACAAGTGTAACTGTCAAAGCCAAAAGACCTCCAATGATATGTGCTCCGTGTGCAATGGCAAGAAAGTAAATAAATGACCCGGCCACATTGCCCGTTAGGGGTAAACCCATGGCTTTTAGTGACTCAAACCCCATGAATTGACTAAGTAAAAAAGCCACTCCCAGAAGCCCACTTACAAACAAAGCCCAACGACTCGTACTGAATTTTTGTTCTTTGTAGCATTTGTAACTAAAGAAAAACCCAACACTGGATGTAACGGCAAACACAGTACTTAAGATAAACACAGATGGGAGCGGAAATTGTGCCCAATTCAAAACATCAGCCTTTTTCACCAGTAATGCACTGGTTGTAACTGCAAAAAACATCGTAATCGAAGCCATTGCAATGTAAAGTATTAATCGCTGAGCAGTGTGCTTTTCTTTCACACTCACTAAGTTTGATTGATATGTATTATTCATGACTTGCATAATTTAAAAGATACTATCAATTAATAAACCGATTAAGGCAACTGGCAGATACATAAAAGAAGCAAACATCACTTTCCTAGCATTTACATCTGAAGTCTCCCGATACAACTTGATCGCAGGCAATAAAAAAATAACGGCCGCCACAACAAGTGCAATCAAAGCTATCAATTGATAATATCCTAATAGATATAAAACAATAGTCATGGGTAATAAGGTTGCTGTATATATGAGAATATTTAACGCACTATTCTTGTTCTTGCCTCCCTTCGATGGCAACAACATAATACCTGCCTTTTGGTAATCGTCGTATGCATACCAAGCTATAGCCCAAAAATGAGGAAATTGCCAAACAAATTGCAAAGCAAACAGGTTTAAAGCCATATCGCCAACAAAACCCGTGGCCGCTACTGCACCTATCATGGGTGGAAGCGCACCAGGTATTGCCCCAACAAAAACCGCTATAGGATGAACACGCTTTAAGGGTGTATAAATAAATGAATAAATAATTAACGAGATTGCAGATAGTAAACCTGTTGCCACATTGAAAAAAACAGTCAAAATGACTAATCCTATAACAGCTGCAATACCCGCCCACAAGCTTGACTCAACCAGCGTCATTCTACCCGCAGGCAATGGTCGATCTTTCGTTCTTTCCATTAAGGCATCCACATCCTTTTCAAATATTTGATTAAATGTATTGGATGCGCCGGTAACTAGAAATCCACCAATAGAAAGCATGAAAATAGACAACATATCCCAAGCCGGAGCCAATAGCATATAGCCGATCACTGACGAAAAAACCACCAGCGAACCCAAACGTACTTTGTAAAGCTGTGCTACATCACTGAGCTTAGCACTCAATACATGCTTAAAAGAAATTGATATGTCTCGGTTCCCGTTATTCATTCTCTTAATGTCCCTGCTCCCCTTCTTCCAAAGGTTGATTTTGTGGATTGACTTCCTTGCCATTCACACTGTAATCATATGGCCATCTGTAAACAGTAGGCAATTCTCCCGGCCAGTTTCCGTGTCCCGGATGAATTGGTGTCGTCCATTCTAAAGTATTTGCACCCCAAGGGTTTTTATTTTCTTCTGTAACCGGTCTTCCTTTAAAAATACTGTAGAAGAAGTTAATTAAGAAAACAATGTTAGCCGCCATTACCAAGAAGGCTGCTATCGTAATGAATACATTCACATCTTGGAAGTTGTTGAAAGATTGAAACTGATCGAAAGCATAATATCTTCTAGGTACACCCGCCATGAAGTGCATTGGAAAGAATACTAAATAACCACCAATCAAAGAACCCCAGAAGTGAATATAACCCATTGTCTCATTCATGAAACGTCCGAACATTTTAGGGAACCACTGGTATACACCCGCCCACATTCCAAAAAATGCAGCTACACCCATTACAATATGGAAGTGAGCTACTACGAAGTATGAATCGTGTAACTGAATGTCAATAGTTGAATTACCTAAGTGAATACCTGTCAAACCACCCGAAATGAAAAGTGATACAAAACCAATCGCAAACATCATAGGTACAGTAAATCGTAAATTACCTCGCCATATAGTGGTTATCCAGTTAAATACTTTGACTGCTGAAGGTATTGCAATCAATAGAGTAAAAATTACGAATACCTTACCAATTGCGGGACTCATACCCGTTACAAACATATGGTGAGCCCAAACAAAAAATCCAATTATGAGGATTGACCCTAAAGAGAGCACCATAGCCTTGTAGCCGAATACTGGCTTCTTGGCATGAACTGCTAATACCTCTGAAACAATACCAAAAGCAGGGAAAATAATAATATATACTTCGGGATGACCTAAGAACCAAAACAAATGCTGGAAAATCAATGGACTACCACCCTTATAAGCTAACAAATCACCATTTATAACAATATTATTAAGAAAGAAACTTGTTCCCAATAAACGATCGAACTCCAATAAACCTGCTGCAGCAAGTAATGCTGGGAAAGCTAAAATACCTAGAACGGCAGTAAACGTTAAAGCCCAAATCAATAATGGCATCTTGTCGAAAGTCATGCCCTTAGTACGCATATTGATTACGGTTGAAACATAATTCAAACTTCCTAAAGTACTACCTACAATGAATAAGGACATACTGGTTATCCATAAATCAAATCCTATTCCAGACCCTTTATTTATTGCAATATCTCGAATACCATTGAGTGGAGGATAAGCGGTCCATCCACCTGATGCTGGTCCTGTTTGGACAAAGAAAGACATAAACAAAACCAAACTAGCTGCAAAGAAGAACCAATAGGACAACATATTCATAAATGGAGAAGCCATATCCCTTGCCCCAAGCTGTAATGGAATTAAAAAGTTGCTGAATGTTCCACTTAAGCCTGCAGTCAATACAAAGAATACGAGAATAGTACCATGCATAGTAACTAAAGCGTAGTAAAATTCATTGCTTATTTTACCCCCTTCAGCCCAAGACCCTAACAAGGTTTCCAAAATAGGAAATGTCTCGTTGGGCCAGGCCAATTGCATACGGAAAAATAAGGAAAGTATCCCACCAACAAATGCCCAGAAAATACCCGTCATCAGGAACTGCTTTCCAATCATTTTATGGTCTTGGCTAAAGATGTATTTCGTTAACCAACTTTCTTCATGATGATGATCGTCATGCCCGTGTGCATGGGCCGAATCGTGATGTGCTGTTACTTCGCTCATGAAATTTATTTTTACTTTTTCTTTAATTTATATTATTTCAAAACGGCTAAAACTTCAACTGTTGTGCTATCCATTGCTTCGACACCCTCTTCCTCAAAATCCTCCGTTTCAGCAGCTCCGTCAGGGTTAATTACCGTATTGTAATATGACGGACTTCCTTGAATCCAAGCATCGTACTCTTCTTGTGTCACCACACGAACTACTTTTTGCATGGCGAAGTGCGACTTACCACATAACTCAGTACAAGCCAATTCAAACTGAAAGTCTTGCCATTTAGGGTTACCTGTCTCTGGGTCAATTTGTTGCCAGTATTTCTTCTCGCTCAAAATAGCCTTGTATTCTTCTGTAGTATATTTTGGCGTAAACATAAATTGCGTAGGCAAACCTGGCAAACAGTCCATTTTCACTCTAAAGTGCGGCAAATAAAAACCATGCAAAACATCCTGAGCACCCAATTTAGCTAGATGAACTTTACCCTTAACAAACACTAGTTCATTGGCGTAAATATCGTCATGGCTATTTGGATCGTCCCAATTTACCCCCAATTCATTAATTGGAGAAATATGCTCTTTGTCGATTATACGCTCTCCAAACTCACCATCAGGTCCTGGGTAACGTAAAATCCAACCAAACTGTTTAGCTGTTGCCTCAAAACGAATAACTTCTTCTGTCGATTCCAACTTTTCAAAATCAAAGATGTCATTCCACGCATTAATACCACGAAAAACCAGAAATGTTAAAACGATTGCTGGGACTGTTGTCCAAATCATTTCCAAACGATTATCATGAGGGAAGAAGTAGGCTTGTCTATTTCTATTATATCTGTATAAATAGGCAAATGTTAGTAACACTACATGCGTGATAACAAAAACTATCAAAACAACGACAGTGGTAATATTGAACATACTATCTACCAAATCTCCATGTTCACTGGCAGAAGCAGGTAAAACACGTGGACCCAATGTCCAAAACGTATATGCCACACCCAATAAACCGAAAATCAAAAAGGCGAAAAGCAATTTACCTTGAAGATTACTTCTATCTTCCATTTCATCATCTGCATCCTTACCAATACTAGCCATTTCACTAGCCTTGGATACTAAAAAGATGATCGTGAAAAATAATACTACCGCTAATACGGCTAACAATGTTGTACCCATCTCTTAACTATATTTTACATGGTGATTCTTACTTTCTTCCAAGAATGGATCTTCAACAGATTCCAAATCTTCTCCATCCAATCCAGTGAAAGTCATAAATAAAAACATTCCTAAAAATCCTAAGAAGAATAAAAGCTCTACTAGACCTAGTTTGGCATGCGTAAGCACTTCGCCTTCACCATGAGCATCATGTCCATGGTCATCAGCTCCAGCTACAACACCATGAGCCTCTTCAGCATGGCTTTCTTCTGAGTGACTATCAGTCATTAAGCCATGTTCTTCGTCATGAGCCTCTTCACTGTGCACTTCATGGGCACCCTCCTCGTGATTATCTGCTACTAACTCCGCATACAGTATGTTCTCAGCGGATAAATTCGCATGGTCTTCACTGTGGTCATCTGCATGGTCATCACCGTGTGCTTCACCATGGTGACCTGCAGCCATTGGTTCAACCATTACCATGTGATAGAAGTCCAAATAGTGACCAAATATTAACATAATCGATACAAAGCCTACTGTCCAGAAATTTCTTTTTGCATCTCTTTTCAAAATTGCTAAAATCGGTAAGAAGAAGTTAATGGCCAATGCCAAGAAGAAAATGGCCTTAAACATTGGAATATCGAAACGCTTGTTAAACCATACAGTAGCCTCTGGAATGTTTGCGTACCAAATCAATAAAAATTGTGAGAACATTAAATATGTCCAAAATACACTAAATCCAAACATAAACTTCGCTACATCATGAATGTGGTCTTCAGTAACACTTGGCAAGTGTCCCATTTTCTTTAGTCCGATCAATAACAAAATCATCATAGCAAAACCAGCACAGAAGTATGACGCCAGATTATACCAGCCAAATAACGTACTATACCAGTGAGGATCTAAAGACATGATCACCCACCAACTTAGAATGGAACTACTCACACCAAATACAAGTAAGAATCCAGCTGATATCTTCTTCGCACTTGAGTATTCCTTCCAATTACGAATAAGGACAAATTTCTTTGAAAGTATGTAGGCAAACAGTGCCCAAAGCCCAAAGAATACTACCACACCCAAGGTGTATGCTTTTCTTGTCAAGAAAGGTGCTTTACCTAGAACAATAGAATCCCGGTGATGCGGGTCAGCCCAGTGGCTGTACAATCCTTCTGGAGAAATCCACATACCCGCTACAATGATTAGAAACAAGAAAAAAGCAACATACAAGAACCGGCCCATAGCAATTGGAACTTTCTTGAAAACAGTATGCCATCCACCGTAACCTAACTGATGCGCAGCAATGAAGAAAACTCCTGTTACCGCAATCCCCGCAAAGTAGTACGTATTCAACAACAAGTTTGCCCACAGTCGACTATGATGACTGGTTTCGTCGAAAAAGAAGCCAAGGATGACTCCTAATACCAAACCGATAACCGCAAGTCCTAAGACCCATTTCTTTAGGCTGCTACCGAATGTAAATGTATTTGACATATCTTAAATTTTTCCTTCTAGCTTATTAATTCATTGTTTCCTCTTCGGATGCTCCTTGCATAGCCTCTACATCTTCAGCAATTCCAGCCAAATCCTTGATGTAATGCAAAACTTTCCAACGATCTTCTACGCTCAACTGGGTAAAATATCCCCCCATTTGATTTTTACCGTAAGTAATCGAGTAGAAAATCTCCCCATCACTTAAACCAGGAAGCCTCGTTTCATAGGCAGGAGGAATAGAGGTATAAGGACCATCCTCTCCTGTCTTTTTACCATCAGCATCCACAATTTCCACAATGCTTCCATCTCCAGCACCTTTCTTTCCATGGCAAACAGCACAATAGATATCATACTTCGCCTTTCCCTCTGCCAATACTTGGTCACTTTTCGCAATCGGATTAGTGAGCATACTAGCAGCCATAAGGCGCTGAGCAGCGTCATCTACCGTGGGATCACCTGCAGGGTTTTTGAAATAATTTTTAAACAAGTACGCCATTAATTTCCCTTCGTCCATTCTGATATCCTCATCACATGGTAAATATCCTCTAGGGATGGTTCCATCTACGGGCTTTAAGGCTGAAATAGCGTCTGTATCTGACTGATACTGAAACTTAGTACTTGCATAAGCTTCGTAAGCATTGGAGTAGGTCATATCTGGCATAAATATGCGACCAGGATTTTCTCCATTACTTTTACACGATGTAACTAAAATCGCGCTTACCGCTAGTGTTATAAAAAACAAGAAATATCTCTTCATTGTTTTG